>JAEKKE010000443.1 GCA_019510535.1 Acidobacteriota bacterium | reverse complement strand
AACGAAGCGGTCGAAGGTTGGTGGCCAAGCTACTAAGGGCACATGGTGAATGCCTTGGCGTCAGGAGGCGATGAAGGACGTGGCAAACTGCGATAAGCCCCGAGGAGCCGTAAACAGGCGTCGATCCGGGGATCTCCGAATGGGAAAACCCAGCGGGAGTAACATCCCGTTGCAAACCGTTCCACTTCGGTGGAACGGGGTTGTAGGGCCGGCGACATGGGAGGCGAGGTTTTAGTCGAACAGTCTGGAAAGTCTGGCCATAGAGGGTGACAGCCCCTTAGGCGAAAAGACCAGACCCCCTAGCCGGTTCCTGAGTACCACGGGACTCGAGTAATCCCGTGGGAATCTGGGACGACCATGTTCCAAGGCTAAATACTACCTGACGACCGATAGTGAACCAGTACCGTGAGGGAAAGGCGAAAAGAACCCCGGCTAGGGGAGTGAAAAGATCCTGAAACCATGTGTCTACAAGCCGTAGAAGCGCTATGCCCTTCGGGGAATGCGCGACTGCGTACCTTTTGCATAATGGGCCTGCGAGTTATGGTCCGTGGCGAGGTTAAGCCGTCAGGCGTAGCCGTAGCGAAAGCGAGTCCGAAATGGGCGCTTCAGTCGCGGGACATAGACCCGAAACCTGGTGATCTATCCATGTCCAGGATGAAGAGAGGGTAACACCTCTTGGAGGTCCGAACCTACTACAGTTGAAAATGTAGAGGATGAGGTGTGGATAGGAGTGAAAGGCTAATCAAACTAGGTGATAGCTGGTTCTCGCCGAAACCTATTTAGGTAGGTCCTCAGGCAACTCTGTACCGGAGGTAGAGCACTAGATGGGCTAGGGGTCCTACCAGACTACCAAACCCAACGAAACTCCGAATGCCGGTACATTTATCCTGGGAGCCAGGCAGTGGGAGCTAAGTTCCATTGCCGAGAGGGAAAGAGCCCAGATCGTCAGCTAAGGTCCCCAAGTTCATGCTAAGTGGCAAAGGATGTGGGAGCGCTTTGACAACCAGGAGGTTTGCTTAGAAGCAGCAATCCTTTAAAGAAAGCGTAATAGCTCACTGGTCAAGCGAACCTGCGCCAAAAATGTAACGGGGCTTAAGCATGACACCGAAGCTACGGGTTCAAGCAATCTTCGGATTGCGGGAGCGGTAGGCGAGCATTCCAAGGGCTGTGAAGTCAGACCGCAAGGACTGGTCGAGCGCTTGGAAGAGATAATGCAGGCTTGAGTAGCGATAAAACGGGTGAAAAACCCGTTCGCCGTAAGCCCAAGGGTTCCTGGGTAAAGTTAATCTTCCCAGGGTTAGTCGGATCCTAAGGCGAGGCTGAAAGGCGTAGCTGATGGGAAGCAGGTTAATATTCCTGCACCATCACGGACGGTTTTCGTAGGGGCGACGGAGAAAGGTAGCTCATCCCCAGATTGGATTGTGGGGTTCAAACCTGTAGGAGGTTTTCATAGGACCCAATAGGGACAAACGTGAAAACACTACTCCGAGAGGTGATGAGGAGAGCGCTATGCGCTCACGAACTGAGTGATCCTCTGCTTCCAAGAAAAACCCCGACGGAGTTAACCGCTGTGGTGTCCGTACCGCAAACCAACTCAGGTGGGCGGGATGAATATTCCAAGGCGCTTGAGAGAACCCATCCTAAGGAACTCGGCAAAATCCTACCGTAACTTCGGGAGAAGGTAGGCCGGCGTTCGTTAGAAGCTTCGCGCTTCAAAGCGAGCGTTGGTTGCAGAGAATCGGGGGTAGCGACTGTTTACCAAAAACACAGGACTCTGCTAAGGCGCAAGCCGACGTATAGGGTCTGATGCCTGCCCGGTGCTGGAAGGTTAAGGGGAGATGTCAGGGTAAAACCAAAGCATCGAACCGAAGCCCCAGTAAACGGCGGCCGTAACTATAACGGTCCTAAGGTAGCGAAATTCCTTGTCGGGTAAGTTCCGACCTGCACGAATGGCATAACGACTTCCCCACTGTCTCGGGATGGGACTCAGTGAAGTAGCACTAGGGGTGAAGATACCCTTTACCCACGGCAAGACGGAAAGACCCCATGAACCTTTACTGTAACTTGACACTGATTTTCGGATTTAATTGCGTAGGATAGGTGGGAGGCTTTGATCCGGGGCTTTTGGGCTCCGGGGAGCCAACGGTGAAATACCACCCTGTTGAATCTGGAAATCTAACCTGCGCCCGTCATCCGGGCGGGGGACAATGTCTGGTGGGCAGTTTGACTGGGGCGGTCGCCTCCCAAACAGTAACGGAGGCGCGCGAAGGTTCCCTCAGGCTGATTGGAAACCAGCCGTAGAGTGTAATGGCAGAAGGGAGCTTGACTGCGAGACTGACAGGTCGAGCAGGTGCGAAAGCAGGTCATAGTGATCCGGTGGTTCCAAATGGAAGGGCCATCGCTCATCGGATAAAAGGTACTCTGGGGATAACAGGCTGATCACGCCCAAGAGTTCACATCGACGGCGTGGTTTGGCACCTCGATGTCGGCTCATCGCATCCTGGGGCTGAAGTAGGTCCCAAGGGTTTGGCTGTTCGCCAATTAAAGCGGTACGCGAGCTGGGTTCAGAACGTCGTGAGACAGTTCGGTCCCTATCTGCCGTGGGCGCAGGATTCTTGCGAGGACCTGCCCGTAGTACGAGAGGACCCGGGTGGACGGACCGCTGGTGTTCCGGTTGTCATGCCAATGGCATCGCCGGGTAGCTATGTCCGGAACAGATAACCGCTGAAAGCATCTAAGCGGGAAGCTGACCTCCAGATCAGGAATCCCGAGCCGTAAGGCTCCTAAAGACCCCTTGTAGACTACGAGGTTGATAGGCCGGGTGTGGAAACGCTGTGAGGCGTGGAGCTAACCGGTACTAATCGGTCGTGCGGCTTGGCCACCATTACTTTCTCTTTGAGCGTAAGCTCATAGGGTCGATGGTGCGGAGGCCGTCTATAGGTTCGAGGCCAATGTTCGTTCAACGATAGGCTTGGTTTGTCTAAGCATCTCAATCAAGACACACAGAAACGCGAAAGTCGTAGTTCACTGCACCCAAGGGTGTAGTTGCAACATAAATTTCGGCGGTCTTACCGGAGGGGTCCCACCCGATCCCATCTCGAACTCGGAAGTTAAGCCCTCTAGGGCCGATGGTACTGCAGGGGAAACTCTGTGGGAGAGTAGGTCGCCGCCGGGAACTCTTAGAAAGGCCC
>JAEKKE010000442.1 GCA_019510535.1 Acidobacteriota bacterium | reverse complement strand
CCGGAGAAGGCATCGCGCCGCAGGTTGCCGTAGGTAAAGGATGCGGGTGTGCTGAATGTGGCACTCGCAGGCTTCAGATAACGGTAGGTACGACCTGTAGGACCATTCGCCTCCGGCTGCACACCGCCTACATACGGGCTGACACCGTTCCAGTTCGGACGGTTCTTTAGTTCGCCGGTCCCATCAACGTTAGTGGAGTACTGCGGATTGATCGGCGTTCCAGAAGTGAACTGTACCAGCGCATTCACCTGGTAGCCCTGCGTGATCCGCTTGGCCTTATCGGTGAACTTAGGCAGCGTGTAATAGGCAAACCCGTTCAGCACGTGGCGATTGTCAAAGGTGCTTGGACCGTAGTCAGCCTTCAGGTCATAGCTGTTCATCGGTGTCGTATTGCTCGACGCGTAGTCCAGCGACTTGGACCAGGTGTAGTTGAAGGTTGTGATCAAACCCTTCCACGCAGCCTGCTTGATAGTCGTCTGCAGCGAGTGGAAGTTAGAGTTGGCAGCAAAGTTCAACTGGTTGATCGCAAGCAATCTTTGACCGCTGAACTTGGGATTCATGTTCGAGAAAGTCGTCTGCTGATAGGGACGGGCATTATCCAGGGTTACCCCTGCCGCCAGGTCGCTGATCCTGGGCTGGTTGATGTTGTACAGCACCTCGAGATGGCGTCCGAAGGTACCGACGTAGCCAATGGTGAAGAGCGTAGTCCGTGAAAGCTGCTGCTCGATATTGAAGCTTACCGTTGAAGAGCGGGGCATCTTGAAGTTCTGGTTGACGCCATACGCACCGACTCGCGGGGCCGTAGAGCTGGCAAACGGATTCACATTCACTGCCCAGCGGACATTGGTCTGGTTGTAGATCGCAGCAGCATCGGGTCCGGCGGGATTGTTCTGCGCATACGCGGCGCCGCTGTTGGTGGTGGTACCGGAGATCCAGCTGCTCATCGCCAGGAAGTCATAGAACAGGCCATACGAACCGCGAATGACGGTGCGGTCGTTATCAAACGGCGAGTAGGAGAAGCCGACACGCGGAGCGGCGCCGGAGAAGTAGTTCGGGTAGTAGCCCTTATTGAAGCCAGGAGTGGAGCCGGAAGTGGAGCCCGGAACGAACATGTAGATATCGTCCGCTTCGGCATTGATCACTCCCGGAATGGTGTAACGCACACCGAGGTTGAGATTCAGGCGCTTGTTGAGCTTGATGTTGTCCTGCGCCCACAAATCCTCAGTATTCAGAGTCCACACGCGCTGCGCGTTGCCCTGCAGCAGACGGGCGCCCGAGGAGTTGGTGGGCATGCCGGCCAGAAAGTCCGACAGAGCGCCGAGCGCCGTACCGGAGCCTCCCCATGGACCGCGGGAACCGTCAAAGGCGAAGGTGCCGCGGGCGCTGGAGAAATAGAGCTGGTTGACGTTGGAGTGACGGAACTCGCCGCCGAACTTCATGTCGTGACGGCCAACGGTCCAGTGCAGGTTATCGGTCACGTGGCCGGTCACGTCAGTACGGCCCGAGGGCTGCGTGGCGCCGACGCCATCAAACTGCGACATCGTAATCGTCGGCGACCCAGCCGCGACAATTCCCGACAGACCAAGATTCAGGCCCGCGTTCTGCTGCGGGTTGAAGTTCTGGTTGGCATCGTTGAAGGTCTGCAGGAAGTAGTTAGTCGCCAGCGTGACCTGGTTCAACAAGCGCGGCGTGATGGTGTAGGTGTCCACGACCGAGAAGTTGTGGATGTGCATCGGCGCGGTCTGGAAGTAGTCCGCGTAGTACGACGATGTCACCGGAGCCGTCTGCTTACCGGTGGTTCCCAGATAGCGGGCAGACAGCGTATGGGCATCGGTAAAGCGATGATCGATCTTGAGGATGCCGTTGAAGCTGTTGTAGTTCGCCGTATTGGCCATCGTGATGTTATTCGCGGTGGCAGCGGCGGACTTGGTATTGGCGGGATACAGCAGCTTATACAGATTCAGGCTGAGCTGGCTCGGTGCATACGGAGCGTTTGTCGTTGGGTCCGTGTACTTGGCGATGTTGGCGGTTGCAGCCGAGATCCAGGGATCGGAGACGACGGTGTCAACGATCGCTGTGTTCGCCTTGGCAATCTGCACTTCGCCGGCGAGAAAGAAGAAGGTATGGTCTCTCCAGATTGGTCCGCCGACCGTGAAGCCGCCCTGGTGATTGCGAATCAGCGGCTTTTTGCTGCCGACGGCAGCAACCGGCGAGATGGCGGCGAAGTACTCGTTACGGTCGAAGTAGAAGAGATCGCCGTGCAGGCTGTTGGTTCCTGACTTGATGACCATGTTTGAGTTCGCGCCGGCGTTGCGGCCCTGATCGGCCTCGCCGCCGGACTGCATGGAGAACTGATCGATGGCTTCAATCGGAATGAGGCCGCCGGCAATACCGGCGATACCGCCCTGGTTGGAGGCAACGATACCGAGCCACGGATCGACGTTGTCGGCGCCGTCGACCTGGTAGTTGATGCTGGCGGTACGCGAACCGTTGACGGAGTTGGTAAGCGCGCTGGCGCCGGGAACGAACTTCACCATCTGGGTGAAGTTACGTCCGTTCATCGGCATCTCCTGCACTGACTTGGAGTCGACCACGGAAATCAATGCGCTCGAAATGGTATCGGTCTGAATCGCGTCGGCCGTGACGTCGACGATCATGTCCGTACTGCCGACAGCTAACTCAACACGAAGCGTCGTCGTCTTGGAGACGGCGATATCGATGTCATCAATCTTTTTCGTGGCAAAGCCGGAACTGCTGACGCTGAGTGAGTACTTGCCGACGGGAAGCTCGGTGAAGGTGAAGTCGCCAGTGCCCGTCGTAGTCGAGTTCAATACCGTGCCTGTCGCGGGATTGGTAAGAACAACTTTGACGTTTGCAAGCACAGCGCCCTGCGCGTCCGTGACATTGCCTGAGAGAGTACCGCGGAAGGTCTGCCCTATCGCAGAGATGGGAATGAGAAAGAGAAGTATCCACAGAAGACGTCGCATCGTACCTCCAAAAGAAAAACAGCAAAGATGTG
>JAEKKE010000183.1 GCA_019510535.1 Acidobacteriota bacterium | reverse complement strand
ACCTGCCGCTTTCGCTGGTGCTGGGCACCGGGACCGTGCTGCTGCTGTACATCCTTTGCAACTTCATCTACCTGGCGGTCCTTCCGCTGCATGGCGATCCGCAGGGAACGACCATCGTTGCTCGTGGTATTCAGTATGCGAGCCAAGACCGCGTGGCGACTGCGGTGATGGAGCAGGCGTTTTCGGGATATGGATCGCGCATTATGGCTCTCGCTATCCTGATCTCCACCTTTGGCTGTGCCAATGGCATGCTGCTCGCCGGCGCGCGCGTGTACTACGCCATGAGCCAGGACGGCCTCTTCTTCAAGTCGGTCGGCAAGCTCTCGCACAAGACGAACACACCGACGGTGTCGCTCTGGGTGCAGTGCCTTTGGACGTGCCTGCTGTGCCTCTCTGGATCGTATGGACAGTTGCTGGACTACGTGATCTTTGCCGCATTGGTCTTCTACATTCTGACTATCGCCGGCATCTTCATCCTGCGGCGGAAACAGCCCGAAGCGCCTCGTCCCTATAAGGCGATCGGATACCCGGTGCTGCCGGCCATCTACATCGTGATGGCGACCTGGGTAAGCTACGTGCTGCTGCGTTATAAGCCGCAGTACACCTGGCCGGGACTGATCCTGGTGCTTTTGGGTGTGCCGGTGTACATGGTCTGGAAGAGCCGCAGCGAGAAGTCTGAGAGTCTGGACGGCGTAGGCGTTACTGATTGAGTTCCTGTGGTCGCGTCCACAGGAAGGTCTCCATCTACCCTGAACGCATCATGCCAACACGCCGCGCCTTTCTTGCATCCACTGCCGCTGTTCTTGTGTCCAGCAACAGGCTTTTTGCTGCTTCCTCTACACCCGCCCTGAAATCGCTGGAACCCTTTCTCAAGCAACTGGAGCAGGAGAAAGGCGGCCGCATCGGCGTGTCTGTTCTTGATACGCAGACCGGAGCCCGCGCTGGTTATCGTGCCGACGAAGCCTTCCCGATGTGCAGCACCTTCAAACTGGCGCTGACCGCGCAGGTGCTCACCCGGGTGGATCGAGGGGAAGAGAAGCTCAATCGGCTGGTGACCTATACCCAGGAGGAGGTTCTTTCGTATGCTCCGGTTACAAAGGAACACGTTGCGACCGGAATGACGGTAGGCGCGCTATGTGAGGCAGCGATTACGCTTTCGGACAACACAGCGGCGAATCTATTGCTGGTTACGGTGGGCGGACCGGCTGGGTTTACAAAGTGGCTGCGGAGTATTGGCGACAAGACCACACGGCTTGACCGGAATGAGCCGAGCCTGAACTCCGGAATCCCCGGTGACCCGCGCGACACAACGACGCCATCGGCGATGCTGGTGACACTGCAGAAGCTGACTCTCGGCAATGTGCTCAGCTCCGCATCGCGTAAACAGTTGAACGATTGGATGTTGGCGACACAGACAGGCCTGAAGAAGATCAAGGCGGGTCTGCCCGGTGACTGGAAGGAAGGCGATAAAACAGGGGCAGGTGACCACAACACAACAAACGACATTGCCGTTCTTTATCCGCCCAATCGGAAACCGGTTCTGATCACCGTGTATTACACCGGCAGCAAACTGGAGACGGAACAGAGCAATTTGGTCTTTCAGGAGATTGGCAGAAAGCTCGTGTCGTTGTACGTTTAGCAGGGCATGTAAATGGATTTGACCGCGAAGGCGAGTGCGGAGAGTTTCCTCCCGAAACCGCCCGCCTTCGGTTATTCTCTTCACATCCCAGCAATACTGAGGTACTAAGGAGCCGTCGCCGCTACATGGCCAAACTACTCGCCACGAAATCAATGGATGCCCTCCTCAATGAGGCACAAGAGGTAGGCTCCGACACACTCGTCCGAGCGCTCGGACCATTTCAACTCACTGCGCTCGGCGTTGGCGCGGTCATTGGCGCCGGCATTTTTGTTCTAGCCGGTATAGGCGCACACTCCGCAGGGCCAGCTCTTACGCTGGCCTATGTACTTTCTGGTCTCGGCTGCGTCTTTGCCGGTCTCTGCTACGCAGAGTTCGCCGCCATGATTCCTTTGGCCGGCTCTGCCTACACCTATGCCTATGCCACGCTGGGCGAGATCTTCGCCTGGATCATCGGCTGGGATCTGACGCTTGAGTACGCTATGGGCGCCAGTACCGTCTCTTCCGGGTGGTCGAATCACTTCGTCGAATTCCTATCTATCTTCGGACTGAAGTTCCCGCTGTGGCTCTCCTATGACCACTGGACCGGCCTGCGAACGGCGACCGATGTCGTCGCCCGCAAGATGCTGGTTGTTCAGCATCCCGAATTGATCCCAGGAACGCAGGCGTTTTCGGCCGCGCTGGATGCACTGAAAGCTGCTGCTCCTGCTGATCTAACGGCTCAGGCGCACGCGCTGCTCGGAGCTCCGCACCTCTTCGGCGTGGAGATCGGGTTCAACCTTCCGGCCTTCGTCATCGCCCTGATTATCACGACGATTCTGGTCATCGGCATCTCGGAGTCGGCTAAGTTCAACTCCGGCATCGTCATGATGAAGGTCGCCGTGGTGCTCTTCGTCATTACCCTCGGTATCAAGTATGTGGACAAGGCGAACTGGGGGCATGACTGGTCGACCTTCGCACCCTTCGGTGGGGGCGGTATCGGTCTGGCTGCCGGTCTGGTCTTCTTCAGCTATATCGGCTTTGACGCTGTCTCCACGACCGCACAGGAGGCCAAGAACCCGCAGCGCGATCTGCCGATCGGCATCATCCTCTCGCTGCTGATCTGCACCGTGCTCTATATCGGTGTCGCCGGCGTTCTCACCGGCATGGTCTATTGGAAGGACATCAACATTGAGGCCCCAGTGGCCCGCGCCTTCCTCTCCCATAATCTGGGATGGGCGGCGGATATCATCACCATAGGCGCCCTGGCCGGTCTCACCTCAGTCATGCTGGTGATGTTGCTTGGTCAGTCGCGTGTGCTGTATGCCATGGCCAAGGACGGTCTGCTGCCGCAGAAGTTCTTCGGCGCAATTCACCCGAAGTTCCGCACTCCGTGGAAGGGAACAATCCTTGCCGGATTTTTGGCCGCAATCGTCGGTTCCATTACGCCGATCGACGATATCGGCAAGATGGTGAACATCGGCACCTTGCTGGCCTTCGTGATCGTCTGCATCGCTGTTGTGGTGCTGCGCAAGACCGATCCGAGCCGTGAGCGCCCATTCCGCGCTCCGCTGGTATGGCCGATCCCGGTGGTACCGGTTCTGGGTGTGCTGTTCAACGGCTACATGATGTACAAGCTCGGCTGGCAGAACTGGGCCCGGCTGATCGTTTGGCTTGTGATTGGCCTGATTGTCTACTTCACTTATTCTCGGTTCCACTCGAAGGTGCAGGCTAGGGTCGAGAGCGAAGTTGCAGCCGACTAGTCTAGCTTCAGCCATAAAGACAAAGGGCGGCCACGTGCCGCCCTTTGCCTTTGAACAAGATTTTTAGCTTAGTTTGGCCGTGAGTTCGGCGGCAGCTCGGTGGCGAAGAGCTGTTCCTGGAGGGATTTGTCTGAGGGGGTCGAGGCGACGGGCTTCTTCTTGGACGGCGTGGTGATCACCGCCAGCAGGTCCATGCTCTCAATGGCCCGGCGAGGGACGAAGATCCGCTGTACGTTGGATCGGACGTCAGGAGGTGTGAACTGGACCCCCTTGTCCTCCGCTGCGGAATCCATCAGGCTGATATCTAACGGGGCCAGCCCTTCCAGCACATCTTCGTCGCGGAGCTTCAGGCGGATAAAGAGACCCTCCGTCCGTGGCTTGGAGAGAAAGGTCTTCCGCAGTGTCCGTTCCGGATCCTTTTCCGTGAGGTTGAAGTCACGCACATAGAGCACCATCTTGATCTCGGAGAGGGGAATAGGCATGACCCTTCCGGAGAGATCCAGAAGCTCCAGGGCGTCGTCCTGCACAAAGCCTGCGGCCGGTAGGTAGCCGGCTATGGTGTCGCGGCTGAATCTTCGGATGAGAACTTTTTTTCGTCCGGCAGACATACTGGGCATTGTCTCATCGGGTTCTTAAAAAGCAGCAGGAATGTAGCAAAAGCAGTACCTATATGTTACATTTGGCTTTTGTGTCGTCTTGCTTGCCGATGCTAAGCGATTGATACGGCGAGAGTTAGCGACTAATCCGAAGCCCGGAGCGCTGCCCGCCTATCTATGGCCGACTACATCTACCTGCTCGAAAATCGACTATCCGCTAACCAGAAGAGTGCACTGGAAAAGATCAGGGCCGTCGTCCGCGAACGCGGAATGACGCTGTTTCTGGTTGGAGGAGCCGTGCGCGACCTCACGGCCGGCACCTCCGTACGCGATCTTGATGTGGCAGTTCAGGGAAATGCTCTCAAGTTGAAGAAAGATATCCAGAAAGCCGGCGCTACCTTCTCCGGCGAGTACGAGCCCACACAGTCACTTTTCTTCGACTTTCCTGGTTCTGTGAGGATGGAGATCAGCAGCACGCTGGGCGTGACCTATCCCAAGCCGGCAAAACCGGTCTACAAGCCGGCGAACATTCTGGAAGATCTGCGCCGCCGTGACTTCACCGCCAATGCCATGGCGCTGTCGCTCAATGAGGGGTCCTGGGGCCTCCTGATGGATCCGCTGAACGGTGTAGCCGATATCGAGAATCGGGAGCTTCGGCTGGTCTCAAACTATGGATTCATTGAGGATCCGTCCCGTCTGGTTCGCGCTGCCCGACTGTCTGCGCGTCTTGGCTGGCAGTTGGAAGAGCGCACTCGTGCCCGCTACGAGACGGCAAAGGAAGAGGACTATATCGCCAATCTTCCGGCCTGGTATCGCGGTTACGAGCTGGAAGAGATCGCCTATGAGGAAGATGGTCTGCGAGTCCTGCGCCATCTGGAGATCGAGGGTTGGATGAAGGCTCTCATGCCGGCCTGGGGACCGAAGGTCGTGAATGCAGCCGCTCTCGACGATCTGCGCGACAAGGTAGGCGTGTTGCAACTGCAGGGTATCTTCCCGGATGCCTCCGCCATTTCCTTCCCGCTGCTGACGGCCAAGCTGCCGCCAAAGGATGTCGCCACTCTTAAGCATAGTTTCCCCCGTCAGGCATTCGTGGAAGCGATTGACGGCATGGAGGCTCAGGGCAAAGCGCTTGCCACGGAATTTACCAGCAAGTCGGCCGCGGCACCGTCCGCTGCGTGGAAGTTATTGCACTCCTCCAAGCCGGAAGCTGTCCTGCAAATGGTTTTTGCGGTAAAGTCCGGTTCCGTGCAAAACAAGTTCAAGGCCTTTACCGCTGAGTGGCCGCAGGCCCGCCTAAAGATCCCCTATGCCTTGATGTTGGAGATGCGCATCACGCCGGATCTACCGGGCTATGACGAACTGGTCGAGAAGCTCTTCTTTGAGCTGATGGACGGCAAGTTGTCGACCGTTGAGGAGATGAAGGCGTACCTCGAGCCTTACTCGCCCCCGGCGCCGCCTCCGCCTGTTAACCTGCGCCGTCCGCGTGCGGCCAAGAAAGAGTCGAAGCGAGCGAAAAAGGCTGCTCCGGTCGTCGAAGAGGCGGCAGGCGAGCTGATCGCCTCAGGTGATGTGGCTATCGAGATTGGAGACGAGGATCTGATCGATGCAGAGGCCGCTCTAGAGCCCGTGAAGGCGGCTCCTGCGAAGAAGGTCGCACCTGCGGAAACGAAGGCTGCGGAGCATGCCCCTGCGAAAAAGGCCGCCGCCGCGCCCGCGCCTTCGAAAAAACCAGTAGCAGCTCCTGCGGTCCCCGCCAAGAAGGCCCCTCCGGCTCCTCCGGCAAAAGCTGCAGCCAAGAAGCCGGCGCCTGTTCCGGCGAAGAAGGCTGCTGCAAAGCCCGAGGCCAAGAAACCGGCCCCGGCGCCCCCGAAAAAAGCCGCGGTTCCGGCAAAGAAAGCGGCTCCCATCAAGCATGCTGTCGCTGCCAAAAAGCCGGCTCCTCCGGCGAAGAAGGCGGCTCCGGCAAAGAAACCCGTTGCCCATAAGCCGGCTAAACCCGCACCGAAGCCGGCCAAGAAGGCTCCTGCGAAAAAGGCCCCCGCGAAGAAGCGGTGAAGGTGACAGCAGGGGACAAACAGGAGTAAGGTTTTCGTCAACGTAGACTCTGTGCCGCCGTCGGGGCCGGAGCCACTGATACGTGGAAAGGGCTGCCCGGTCTGGCAGCCCTTTTCTCATGTGTAGATATTTCTTTTCTCATCCCTCGATATTTTTTGGCTGCGGCCGGAATATCTCCAGCAGCAGCAGACATGCACCGACGCAGATAGCAGAGTCAGCCAGATTGAAATCAGGCCAGTAATAGGTGCCGACGTGGACTTGCAGGAAGTCGACCACATGATCAAAGCGGATGCGATCGTACAGATTACCGAGCGCTCCACCAAGAATCAGGGCCAGCCCGAAGCTGGTCAGTGACAGGGTGCGGCCAACTCTGTAGATCATGGCGGCAATCACCACCGTAACGCAGACCGAAAACGCGATTAGCACAATGCGTACACGTTCGGGCGAGGTGGAGTCAGCGAATATGGAGAACGCTGCACCCGTGTTCAAGACATGACTCAACCGGAAAAACCGCGGGATGATGGGGATAGTCGAACCCAGGTCGATATGCGCTTCAATCCATAGCTTCGACAGGCGGTCTGCCGTCACTACCAGTGCAGTGATGACAAGCAGCCACAGGCGAAGATCGCGTGTACGACTGGACCGGATGATTGGATGAACAACTACTTCAGACATTTGGTGGACTACTCCTGAGACGCCGTGTAGGGCTCGTAGCCGATCTCGTCGAGTGCTGTTGCACAGCGGGCGCAGACGGTTGGGTAATGGCTATCGGAGGCAACATCATTGGTATAGCGCCAACAACGTTCGCACTTCGTGACCTCGGAGAGCGTCTCACAGGGGATTACTTCTACTGAAGAGGCTTGATCGCCATCCACAGAGAAGCGGGAAGCAGATACGTTGCACAGCTCGGCGAAGTGGGAGCCGAAGCTATCGAAGCTTTCTTGCAGCGCTGCCGGAATGGTTACGGCCACGCTGGCATCGAGCGCTTTACCGATCTGCTTGTTCTTTCTTGCCTCTTCCAGCGACAAGAGAACCGTGTCACGAACAGCGAGCAACTTCTCCCAGTTCGCAACCAGGCTTTCGGTATTGGCAGGAGCCAAATCTTCCGGAGCGGGGAAATGCGCGATGTGGACACTGGCTTCACGCCCCTCGACCTTCGGCAGATACTCCCATACCTCATCTGCTGTGAACGAGAGCACCGGAGCGACCAGGCGAACGAGTGCCTCCGTGATCTTCCAGATCGCGGTCTGGGCGCTGCGGCGGCCCGGAGCGTTGGGCGCGAAGGTGTAGAGACGGTCCTTCAGAACGTCGATGTAGAACGCGCTCAGGTCAGAGTTACAGAACTCGTTGATGGCGTGATAAGCCCGATGGAACTCGAACTCGTCGTAGGCCTTGCGTACCTTGGCAACGATCTCGGCTCCCTTCGCCAGCATGTACTGGTCGAGCGGCTCGAGGGCACTGAACTCCTTCACCGCGTGTTCGGCGGGGTTGAAGTCATACAGGTTCGCCAACAGGATGCGGAAGGTGTTGCGCAGCTTGCGGTAGATCTCTTCCGCGAGGCGCTTCATCAGCGGGACTGAGGCGATAACGTCTTCGCGGAAGTCGACCGAAGCGACCCAGAGGCGGACGATATCGCCTCCGAGCTGATCCATCACCAGTACGGGATCGACGCCATTGCCAAGCGACTTGGAGAAGGCACGACGCTGCTCGTCCAGCGTCCAGCCGCTGGTAGCAACGTACTTGTAGGGCGCGGCGTTGCGAATGCCGACAGAAGCCAGCAGCGACGAGTGGAACCAGCCACGATGCTGGTCGCCGCCCTCGGTGTACATGTCGGCGGGGAAGCGGAGCTCGGGCTCCGTCTCCAGCACGGCATGCCACGACGAGCCGGACTCGAACCAGACGTCGAGGATGTCCATCTCCTTACGGAAGGCCGAGTGCCCGCACTTGGTACACGTCGTTCCGGCCGTCAGCAGTTGCTCGGCAGGGTACTTGTACCAGGCATCAGCGCCTTCCTTCTCGAAGAGCTTCACGATGCTCTGATTGAGTGCCTTATCGGTGACGGGATGGTCGCAGCTCTGGCACAGGAAGACGGCGATGGGCACACCCCAGATGCGCTGGCGCGAGATGCACCAGTCTGGGCGCGTGGCGATCATGTTCGAGATGCGCTCTTCTCCCCACGAGGGATCCCAGGTCACCTTCTTGATCTCATCCAACGCCCGCTGGCGGAAGGTGGTCTCGTTGCCTTGCTGGTCCTTGACCGGCGTCTCCATGCCGATAAACCACTGCTCCGTGGCGCGATAGATCACCGGTCTGTGGCAGCGCCAGCAGTGCGGATAGCTGTGCTTGACCTCGGTCTCGGAGAGTAATGCTCCGTTCTTGCGGATGATGTCCAGAATGATGGGATTGGCCTTATAGATGTGCAGTCCGTCATACTCCGGCAGCCCGTTGCGTATCCGTCCCGCATCGTCGACATTCGTGGTCTGCGGCAGGCCGTACTTTGCGCCGGTGTAGAAGTCATCGGGACCGTGTGCCGGGGCGGTATGGACAGCGCCCGTACCCTGTTCGGCGGTGACGTGATCACCCAGGACTCCCAGGATCGTGCGTCCCTGCAGAAAGGGATGCGCGAAGGTGGTGTTCTCCAGCGCCGTACCTTTCATGTGGGTTAGCACCTTTGCTTCCGGCATCTTGCAGGACTCGCGGACGGCATCGGCGAGCGCTTCGGCAACCAGGTAGACGGCGCCGTCGGCGTTTTCGAGAGCGACGTAGTCGAACTCCGGATTGAAGGCTACCGCCAGCGAGGAGGGAAGCGTCCACGGCGTGGTGGTGTAGATGATGGTGTAGACCTCGCGGCCGGCAAGCTCCGGCGCCAGGTCGGCGGGATCGCTGAGGAGCCGGTAACGGACGTAGATGGAGGGAGAGGTGTGCATCTCGTACTCCACCTCGGCCTCAGCCAGGGCCGTCTTGTCGTGCCAGCACCAGTAGACCGGCTTCAGGCCCTTGTAGACATAGCCGTGCTCGAAGAACTCGTAGAAGGTCTCGACGATACGGGCTTCGTAGGGGAAGCTCATCGTCAGATAAGGATCATCCCAACGGCCCAGGACTCCCATGCGGCGGAACTGTGAGCGCTGCAGATCCACGTACTTCTGCGCATAGTCGCGGCACTGCTGGCGGACGGTAACAGCGTCCATTTCCAGCTTCTTGCGGCCAAGCTGCTCATCGACTTTGATCTCGATCGGCAGGCCGTGGCAGTCCCAGCCGGGCACATAGGGGGAGTCGAAACCCGTCATCGTCTTGGATTTAACGACGAAGTCCTTGATGCACTTATTCAGCGCATGGCCCAGATGGATGGCCCCATTAGCGTATGGCGGGCCGTCATGCAGAATGTACTTCGGCGCGCCGGCGCGGGCGGCACGAATCTGTCCGTAGAGGTCGTTCCCGATCCACTTCTGGAGGCGTGCTGGTTCGTTCTGCGGAAGGCCGGCCTTCATGGGGAAGGCGGTCTGTGGCAGGTTCAGGGTAGACTTCAACGGCTTCTGCGCGGGCGAATCTGACATGCTTTTTCCTGAGTTGGTACGCGAGGTCACCAAAAGATCATTTTACTTTGTCAGGGCATTGCAGCCGTATACCCGGATGTGGTTCTATGCGTCAAAGAAAGTGACTGCGCGCCTAAGGAAACGTCTGTAAAATAGGAGCGGAGCCAGACGCTGAACGCGACGTGGCAGGAACCGGCAAAAGACCGGGAGATGTAAGTCCACCAACGGCGCGAGAATTTGGAAGAAGGGTGTGGGCGCAATACGGCCCGCAGGCCAGGTTTGCGAAGCAGCTTATGGCGAATACTGTTTTGACGCCACCGGGACTCGATCCTAAGAACGATGGTCAGTTCGACGCCCGTAAGAGCGCCGAGCCTATTTTCGGGACAGAACTCCAGAAGACAGAAGAAAACGTGTTTACCTCGCTGTGGGCGAGTGTGAAGGACGTCTTTTTCCCGGAGAAGCTGCCGCCGCTCCAATTGCAATCAAAACCGATTGCGGTCGTCGACCGCATGAAGGTCAAACGCGATCCCAAGTCCACGGCCATAGCAGCGGCGGTGCATGTGTTGGTGATCCTTGCCATCGTCTGGATTGTGAAAAACAAGGTCGTCCAGATCATGGCGAAGCCCATCGTCAGCAACGTCGACATGTCGAAGGTGCCCCCGCCCGTCTCGCTGAAGGCCGCGGAACGTATGGGCGGCGGTGGCGGTCAGCGTGGTCCGACGCCGGTCACCAAAGGCGCCCTTCCGAAGTTTGCCGACCAGCAGATTGTTCCTCCGAACAAGCCTCCTCTCGTGGAGCCAAAGATCAAGATCGAGCCGACAATTGAGGTCCAGAAGGACCTCAAGATGTCGAATGTGAATATGCCGAACTTCGGTATGCCGAACGCTCCCGCGGTCGGAGTCTCCTCTATGGGTAATGGCTCCGGAACCGGTATCGGCTCTGGCTCCGGATCGGGTCTCGGACCGGGATCGGGTGGGAACTACGGCGGCGGCGTCAGAAAGATCGGCAATGGCGTTCTTGCACCTCAGTTGATCTACGGCCCAGAGCCCGAGTTCAGCGAAGAAGCTCGTAAAGCCAAGTTCCAGGGCGAGGTCATTGTCAGCCTGATCGTTGACACCCAGGGACGCCCGCAACGCGTCCGCGTCCCACGCCCGGTCGGCATGGGACTGGACGACAAGGCCATTGAAGCTGTGAAGCAATACCGCTTCAAGCCTGCCACTGAGAATGGCGTTCCCGTAGCGGTAGAACTGGCGGTCGCCGTGAACTTCCAGATCTTCTAAACCGAACATCTTTTGTGACCATTGCC
>JAEKKE010000441.1 GCA_019510535.1 Acidobacteriota bacterium | reverse complement strand
TTGCGATACGCTCCCAGGCCGCGATAGTCGTCGACCATGGCGCGCTTGCGGAAGACCTTGTAGGCAGCCTTGGCATCGATGCCCTGGAAGCCCTTCACCAGCGCCTCGGCAACGACCGGCGCTGAGTGATAGCCGACCATGCAGAAGGTCTCCTTCTGTTGCAGCGGCCAGATGGGCACGCCGCCCGGGCTCTGCTCAGCTTCACGGATCAGGCAGTTGACCAGGTCAGGCACCTTCTCCGGAGCGATCAGCGTGTAGAGCGGATGCAGCGCGCGGTAGGTATCCCACAGCGAGAAGGTCGAGTAGTTGTGCAGGCCGGCCGGCAGATCGTGCACCTTGCCGTCCATGCCCGCGTACTTGCCGGTCACGTCATCAAAGAGCGTGGGCGCCAACATGGTGTGATACAGACCGGTGTAGAAAATCTCCTTGTGCCGGGTGTTCTCCGTCTCCACCTGGATGGCGCCGAGCGCCTCCTGCCATGCCTGGTGCGCCTTGTGCTGCACCGCATCGAAGTCCCAGTGCGGAACCTCGGCCTTCAGGTTCGCCAGCGCACCTTCGGTGCTGATGCCGGAGATGCCGGTTTTGACCAGGATCTTCTCTCCTGCCGTGGTGTGGAAGTGAGCCACAACCTTCAGACGCGGCTCACTGGAGGTCTCTCCTTGCACTGGCTTGTCATCGGCAAAGATCTGGATCGAGTCCGCGGGACGGGAGAACTCCATGGCGAAGTAGATCTCTCGTCCAGGAGACCAAAGCTGCGTACTGCGCCCGCCAGTCAACATGCGGTTGCCTTCCACCTTCACCTTGGCCCAGTTGACCTTCTGCGGATTGCCTTCGATCAGATGCGTCATGTCGAGCATGATCGTCGCGGAGTCCGACTTCGGGAAGGTATAGCGGTGGACTCCGCAGCGCTCTGTCGCCGACAGTTCGGCAAAGATATCGGAATCCTTCAGCTTGACGCTGTAATACCCCGGACGAGAAACCTCTTCATCATGCGAGAAGCTCTGCTGATACTCCGACGGCGCCAGCTTTACCTCTCCGACCCGCGGCACAACCAGGAAATCGAGCAGGTCGGCGGCGCCGGTACCGCTGAGATGGGTGTGGCTGAAGCCAAGGATGGTCTTGTCGTCCCAGTGATATCCGGAGCAATGATCCCAACCCTTTACGCCGGTATCGGGGCTGAGCTGCACAGCTCCCCATGGCACAGTTGCGCCGGGATAGGTATGTCCGTGACCGCCGGTACCGATGGCGATCTTCACATACTTGGTCACATCGCTGGCAGAAGCAGCGGGTGACTTCGCAAAAGCAGCAAGGGGGAGAGCGTCGGCCACCGCCAGACCAGCGGAGACCGCGGACAGAGAACCAAGAAAGCTACGCCGTGTGATCACGGCTAGAACTTTATCAAGAGTCTCCCTGTCCGCGCATCCTCACTTTGTCCTAGGGGCAGCAGCGGCGGGCTCCACCTCAGGCTTCAGAATCTGCGTCAACACATGCCCCACCGCAGCGGAAGGCTGATTGATGCGCAGCAGCGAAGCAAAGGTGGCAGCGATATCTACCGGAGCGACGCGGTCATGATAGGTCCCCGGAATGAACGCCGAGCCGTAGAAGTCCAGCGGCACGTGACGGTCATACGAGTACGGCGCATAGTGCGTTGTGCCCGTCGCCGCCCCTGGAAGCTGGTATTCGCCGAAGAGCGCAAAGACCTGCCATCCGCCGTTCGGCGAGTAGCTGTGCTGCAGCAGACGGCCGAGATCGTTATTCGGCAGATCGCCCGACGCCATCTGCGCCTTCGTGAACACGCGGCGCACCAGCGGCTTCGATGCCGGTTTGGACCCCGGCAGCCCCGGCTGCGTCTTCGCCATCACCTCAGGCAGCATAGCGGCCACCATGTTTTCGGCATCGGCCTCAGACATATGCAGCTTCTCCCAGACGCGCTGATCCAGTGGGAAGTAGGCGTATTCCCCGCCCTGCAGCAGGAACTTCTGCGGATTGCCAGGGGAGAGCTTCTTGGTCAGCTCCTCGTTCATCGCATCGATCAGGCCGGCGTAGGAAAACGTATTTGCTGGCATGCCGAGCTTCTGCGTCTCACCGACGGCCGGAGCAACACCGTGATCACCTGACATGGCCACCCAGACATTCGCCATGCCACCGTCGACGTGCGCATTCAGCCAGGTAAAGAATTTGTCCAGCTCTACATCGGCCCCATCGAGCAAAGCTCGCTGCTTGGGATCGTTCGGCCCAACGGCATGTCCGAGGATATCGGTAGACGACAGGCTGATCGTCACCATGTCGGTGACCGCATGTTTGCCAAGCTGCTCGGCGTCAATAACGTTTTCCGCAAACTCGAGCTCGTAGCGGATACCAGCCGGGGTTGCGCCAACCTCGTTATAGAAGTTCTGCCCCTTCCCGCCGACCTCTTTGGCCGCTGCCTCAGCCTTGCCGCTGGCGTTGAACTTCGCGACATATGCCGGCAGATCGTTCATCCAGTAGGTCGAGGTGATAAAGTGGCCGGACTTTTGATCGATCCAGAAGGCGCCCTGCGTAGCATGTCCCGAGGTAAGAATCGCAGCGCGGTCCTTCAGCGAGATGCCGAAGACCTTCGCCTCGCCATGCGTCGCCAGCACGATCTCATCGCCCAGGGTCGAAGCCATCTGGTTTCGAGGAGACTGGCCGGGAGTAATCGTCGCGCCAGCTGGCGCCCCAACGACCTTGTAGTCGTCATCGTCCACCGAGGGATTGAACCCGTTCGCGGTCTTAAAGTCGTCGCGATACCGGTCAAGATAATCGCCGCGCATCTGGTCCAGAACCAGAATGACCACCAGCTTCGGTTTTGCGTGATACTCATCGGCCACCGCCGAAACACATGCCGCCGCCATGGCCGCGGCCGCTACAGCCTTCCCCAACAAACGCATCCTAGGATTTCCCTCTCGTAGAAAGCATATTCACGAACTGGCATACGTACAACAAGACACAGCCAGCGAAAGAAACTTTGCGTTTTACCTCTGGCTGTTTATCTACCGGAGTTGCTTGTCATTCGGTTTGCGATCTAGAAAAAACCAGGCTAATCCGCTGCACGATCCCGCAAACACAAAAACAAAGGCAGATCGCGATCAGTTCGCCACAGGCGGCGTAGAGGAGAAAAACCGAAAAGATATCGTGCCAATACCCGAATGTGGATTGACTTCGATTAAACCCACCGGAAGCGACCTTAATCAGAAACAAGACGACCGGCGCGGCTAGCCCCGAAACCAAATACCGACCAGTCCGCCGAACGTAGGTCATCCATTCCATTTCTAATGCCCTAAAGCTTCCGCATTGCGGATATCAAACGGTGTTGGCTACAGATGGAATACATGGAAACAAAAGCGGCAGACGTTTGTCACGTCTGCCGCCGGTTAAGTGCCTCTTGTCTAGTAGAGAATCTTCAAGCCGAATTGGACGATACGGGGCTCGAAGGTGCTTGAGACCACGCCACCGCTGGAAGGGGCGCCACCCAGGGTGCCACCCAGACCGCCGGAAGGCAGGTACAAGTTGGTGTGGTTGAAGATGTTATAGAACTCTGTGCGGAACTCAGCCTTCAGGCTTTCGATCGGCGTGGAGAACTTCTTGTTCACTGCGAGTGTCGTCTCGTAGAAGGCAGGCGTCCGGCCCGGGTTACGCGACGCATTGCCGAACGGGCTGAGCAGGTTGTTTCCGGAGTCCCGAGTAGCCGGCAGCGTAAAGGCCGCCAGGTTCACGTACTGCACATAACCGGTGCCCGCTGCGCGAACGGAGCGTCCCTGCGTAACCGGGGTTCCGGCAACACGGTTCGGACGATAGAGATTCGCACCACGATAGCTGGCGCCAATCTGCGGAGACACCGCTGTCGCCGAGTTCGGCGTATAGGTAAGGTTGAACGGCGTACCCGCCTGCATGGTGTTGATGGCGCTCAATTGCCATCCACCCAGAACCGAATCGACGAAGCCGTTGGTCTTGTTCATCCAACGACGACCGCGTCCCCACGGAAGCTCGTAGACCAGGCTGGTGACGTTCGATACAGGAAGGTTGTAGTCGGACTGCGAGTAATCCGCGCGGATATTGTTGGCATCCTGCGGCGAAGGCGTATTGGCCTCGAGCGAGGCGCTGGCATTGTCGAGCGAGTGCTGCCAGGTAAAGGAGTTCAGCAGAGTCAGACCGCCGGTCGAACGCTGCTCATACCGCACCTGCAGCGCGTTGTAGTTCGACATGAACTGGTTCAGAGCCGTGGTGATATCGCTGGGCCAGTTTCCATACGGGCGGGCAAAGTTCTGCGCGGGGTTCTTCTGGTTGCCGTTCAGGAAGCCCTGAAGCTTCAGGCCATGGTTGCCCACGTAGGCGACGTCCAGCAGGATGTTCTTAGCCAACTGCTGCTGCACACTGAGGAAGTAGCTCTCAACATAGGCGTCACGCGTGTTGCGCGGAACCCAGGTAATGTTGTCCGTTGCCTTGTTGAACTGAGTAACCAACGTCGAGGGGAAACCCTGCTCCGCACGCACGTAGCAGGAAGTATCCGGAGCACCCGCCGGGCACTGATTCGTCGTGCTCGGTGTCGACTGCGCCACAGCGACAAACAACGCCTGGGGCGCATTGATGCCCGTGATGTTACCCGAGCCCGCACGCCAGTAGTGCACGTAGCTCATACCGAAACCGCCGCGGATTGCCGTATTCGGGGTTGCTGCGTACGAGAAGCCGACGCGGGGTCCGAAATCATTCAGATCCGGATCCATCAAAGTCTTGCCGTATACGCCGCCGGTGCTGGCCAGCTTCGTGATGCCGTTGCCGGTCACTGCTCCTGGGGAAATGGTCAACACGGTCTGTGTGGTGGGATCAAAGTTCGAGATGTAGTTGTTCTGCTCTGAATAAGGCGAGCCATACTCCCAGCGCAGGCCAAGGTTCAGGGTGAGGTGATTGTTCACCTTCCAGTCGTCCTGGGCATACCAGTTGTGCATAGTCTGCCGCAGGTGAACGACGAAGTAGTTGGCAAGCTGATAGGCACTGGTGGTGCCGAAGAGGAAGTCAGCCCAGTAGGTGTCGGAAACCGCCGCCGTCGAGGCTGCTCCGCCGCTGCTGTTCAAACCGCAGAGGCTGGCATTGATCGTCGGGGTGCAAAGGCTGTAGCCGCCGCCATAGGTCCAACCGCCATAGAGCGGGTTGTTGTCATTGACGGCCATCCATACCTTCTCGAACTCATAACCGAACTTCAGGGTGTGATCATGCTTGACCCAGGTAAAGTTGACCTTCGGATCAAGCAAAGAGGGATTCTGCCACTGCGGGTTCGTGCTCTGACGTCCGAAGGAGCTGAAGCCCGTGATACCGATGGATGGCAGGCCGCCGGCAACCACGGGGTTCGAGGGCAGACCGGGAATCGAAAAGGAGTTGTTGCCGATCGAAAGCGTGTACTTACCAGCCTTGGTCTTCGAAAGACCAACACGCGCATCGATGATCTTGTTCGAACCGAAGAAGTGATTGAAACCAGCCGCTACCTGCTCATTCAGCACGCGGATCTTTCCGTTGGTCTGGCCATCCAGAGGAAGCGGAATGCTGGGATAGTTGACGGCATTTTCTTTGCGGT
>JAEKKE010000182.1 GCA_019510535.1 Acidobacteriota bacterium | reverse complement strand
CACCGCCGTCCACTATGGCGACTCCAAGATCAACATCGTCGACACCCCCGGCCACGCCGACTTCGGCGGCGAGGTGGAGCGCGCCCTGAAGATGGTGGACGGTGTCGTCCTGCTGGTCGACGCCAGCGAAGGTCCCCTGCCGCAGACCCGCTACGTGCTCTCCAAGGCCCTTGAAGCAGGCCTGCCTCCGATCCTTGTTATCAACAAGATCGATCGGCCCGACGCCCGTCCTCAGGAAGTCCTGAACGAGGTCTATGACCTGTTCATCGACCTGGACGCTGACGAGAGCCAGCTCGAGTTCCCCGTGGTCTACACCAACGGCAAGGCCGGTACGGCCACCATGGACCTGGCGCAGCCCGGCACCGACCTGAAACCGCTGTTTGACACCGTCCTCGCGAAGATTCCGCCGGCTGTCGGCGATCACGAGGGTGCCCTGCAGATCCTGGTGACCAACCTCGACTACTCCGACTACCTCGGCCGCCTGGCCATCGCTCGCGTCTTCAACGGCAATCTGAAGACCGGTGACGAAGTGAACGTCGCCAAGCTGGACGGAACGCTGCAGAAGACCAAGATCACCAAGCTGTTCAGCTTTGCCGGCCTGAAGCGCACCGACATCGAGCAGACCCAGATCGGTGACATCGTCGCCATCGCCGGCGTTGCCGGCATCACCATCGGCGAGAGCATCACCGGTGTTGACAATCCGCAGCCGCTGCCGAAGATCACCATCGATGAGCCGACCATCGCTATCCAGTTCTCAGTCAACAACTCCCCCTTCTCCGGACGCGACGGCCAGTACGTCACCAGCCGTAACCTGCGCGACCGTCTCGACCGCGAGCTGCTGACCAACGTCTCCATCCGCGTGGAAGAGACAGATTCACCCGATAGCTTCAAGGTGCTGGGCCGTGGCGAGCTGCAGCTCGCCGTGCTGATCGAAATGATGCGCCGCGAAGGCTTCGAGCTGATGGTCGGCCGTCCTGAGATCGTCACCAAGCGCATCGACGGCGCCCTGATGGAGCCGGTGGAGTACGTGACCATCGACGTTCCGGAAGAGTTTGCCGGAACCGTCATCCAGAAGCTTGGGCCCAGAAAGGGCGAGATGGTGAAGATGCACGGCCAGGGCCGTGTGCGTATGGAGTTCAAGGTTCCCAGCCGCGGCCTCATCGGCCTGCGCTCGGAGATGCTGACCGAAACGCGCGGCACCATCGTGATGAACTCCATCTTCGACGGCTACACCAACTACCAGGGTGAGATTCCGCAACGTCCGAGCGGAGCCCTGATCAGCGACCGCGCAGGCACAACGACCACCTATGCACTGAACGGCCTGCAGGACCGTGGTGTTCTCTTTGTCGGCGACGGTATCGAAGTCTACGAGGGCATGGTCGTCGGCGAGCACTCGCGCGACAACGACCTCGACGTAAACTGCGTCCGCGAAAAGAAGCTGACCAACATGCGCGCCAGCTCGGCTGATGAGGCCCTGCGCCTGGTGCCCTACAAGCAGCTCACGCTGGAGCAGTGCATTGAGTTCATCGCGGACGATGAACTGGTTGAGGTCACGCCCAAGAACCTGCGCCTGCGCAAGAAGGTCCTTCAGGCCAACCGCCGTCCGCGCCGCAACCAAAACGTGGAGTAGTAGGCTTACGTCTAAGAGCTAGTCTCGGAGATTTGATGGCAGTACAGCCGGAAGCAGCGCACGAGGAAAGACAGCACCACGATCGTCCGGCCCCCGTCTGGCTGCAACGCATTTCGCTGTTCATCCTGGTACTCTTCTGCGTTTACCTGGGTGTGCTGGTGACGGTGCTTCCCTGGTGGCCCCGCGTCTGGGACCACAACAATCTCTTCAACGCTTATCCCACGATCGGCGCCATTCTACGGAATGGCGCCATCAAGGGCCTGATCTCGGGCCTGGGCCTGCTCGATATCTGGATCGGTATCAGCGAAGTGATCCAATATCGGGACTATCGCGGATAATCCCGATTGAATAATGGAATAAATGAATGATGCAATAATGCCCGGCTTACCCCGGCCGTTGTTCAATTATTCAATCATTCATTTATTCCATTACTCTTTATTCCTATGAGTCACCCGCAGCATCCGGTTCCGGATCCCCTCCAGCACGCTCCCCTCGCCTACGAGGACGACCACTTCATCAACTCCCCCGATGGACGCATCTTCCGCATTCTGGCGGAGTACTCTGAGCCTCTTGCGCGCTTCCGTAAGGAGCGTGTCCAGGACACGGTCGTCTTCTTCGGTTCTGCCCGCTTTATCGGTATGGACGCTGCCGAAGATCAGATGCGGCTGCTGGAGAACACCGGTTCCGCGAAGCTTGCACCGGAGGAAGAACAGCCGGCGTTCGACGGCGACGAAACCAGCGAGCTGAAGAAGAAACGCACCGAAGCCGCCATTGAGATGGCTCGCTATTACGAGGCCGCCGCAACCGCTTCGTCGTCACCTCCGGGGGAGGTCCCGGCATTATGGAGGCCGCGAACCGCGGCGCCACCGAAGCCGGAGCCAAGACCATCGGCCTGAACATCGCGCTCCCCTTCGAACAACTGCCGAACCCCTGGATCACCCCCGAGCTCAACTTCCAGTTCCACTACTTCTTCATGCGTAAGTACTGGTTCGCCTACCTGGCAAAGGCCCTGGTGGTCTTTCCTGGAGGCTTTGGAACGTTGGACGAGATGTTCGAGCTCCTGACCCTGGCCCAGACCCGCAAGCTGGCTAAACAGATCACGGTCGTGATCTACGGACGCGAGTACTGGTCGCAGGTCATCAATCTCGATGTACTGGTAGACAAGGGCGCCATCGCCGTCAAAGACCGCGATCTTTTCCAGTTCGCCGACACTCCGGAAGAAGCCTTCCATCTTCTGGTCGATGGCCTGACCAAGAACCACCTTCAGCCGCAGGCCGAGCCGGCAACTCCGCCTAGTGTGGAAGATTTCGTCGGTCCGGATATCGCGAAGACACGCGGATAGTTGAATGGTTGATTGGTTGAATAGTTGAATGGTTCGCCGGAACCTTACTACATCCATGGCCGGAGCGGCGCCATTCAACTATTGAACTATTCAACCTGTTCCCAAATAGCGCCCTCGGCCCCGCCATTAAAAACCGGTAAATAATGAGCGGGATGTGCTGCAGGTCCGCTCCGAGGGAGTCGGCTTGGCCGTCCGTGAGGATTGCGCCCTGTTCCATCGCGAACCAGTTGAATCCTGTCGACAGTGCCGCCAGCAGGAAACTGGCAACCAGGCTGCCGCGGATCTTCTGGGGTGAGACCCAGGTGTGCACTACATATTGCACGCCGACGAGCGCCGCCGGAATCGCCACCAACATAATCAACGCTGTAGCCCAGAGTGGGCGGGCATCGCGCAGACGCTGAATGATGGAGCCAAGAAAACCGCCCAATCCAGCTGCAAATACAGCTTCGGTCAGCATGGCGCCGAGCGCCTGACCGGCAGCGGCGTGATGGTCAGAGATAAAGAAGATGGGTGCGCGCAACGCAGCGCTGAAGAGGGCCGCCTTCCAGTTCCACTCCCGAAGGAGGTGCTGGCCGGGGTTGCGGAGAATATCCACCAGGGCGCCGTGAAGCGTGGTGGAGGGTGGCGCTGAAGATTCCGTGATCATGCAGGCTACACACAGCATAGACGGAGCACTGTTACGCTAGCTTGCATGAGGCAGCGCGTCGCCTACTTCCCGGACTCTTTTCATGAAGTCAATGGCGTCGCCCATACCAGCCGCAACTTCCAGGCCTTTGCCGAGCGCCACCAGCTCCCCTTCCTCTGCGTCCGCGCCGGATCGCGGGAGACTGTTTTTGAGGAACACGGCAGCGTGCAGACGCTGGAGCTAAGGCGCAGCTTCGCCTCTGTTCCCATGGAGCGGGACCTTGCCTTCGATACTCTCTTCCTGCGCCACCTCCGCACGGTGCGGCTGCGGCTGGAGAGCTTCCGGCCGGACATCATCCATATCACCGGCCCCAGTGAACAGGGCATCCTGGGCGCCATCTTCGCCTGGCGGATGGGGATTCCGCTGGCCGCAAGCTGGCACACCAACGTCCACGAATACGCCGCCCGTCGCGCCGAATGGCTGACACGATTCTTCTCTCCCCGCGCGAAAGAAGCGACCGAACGTACGGTACAGGATGCGACTTTGAACGCCACAGCCCGGTTCTATCGCCTGGCCAAGGTACTCTTCGCTCCCAATGACGAGCTTTGCACACTGCTCACCAACGCCACCGGTAAACCCTGCCACCTGATGCAGCGCGGCGTCGAGACCAATACCTTCTCTCCCGCGTATCGCACCCGTTCGCTGGATGACAAAGAGTTTGTTCTCGGCTTCGTCGGACGCCTTTCCGTGGAGAAGAACGTCGCTCTTCTGCCCGTGATTCAGCGATCCCTCGAATCACGCGGCATCAAAAACTTCCGCTTCCTGGTCATCGGTCATGGCTCAGAAGACGCTCTGCTCAAAGCCGCCCTGCCCCGCGCCGAGTTCCCCGGCGTCCTGAAGGGCGCGGCCCTTGCCACCGCCTACGCCAACATGGATGTAATGGTCTTTCCATCACATACCGACACCTTCGGTAATGTCGTGCTGGAAGCACTCGCCAGCGGAGTACCCGCTGTCGTCACACCGGACGGCGGCCCAAAGTACATTGTGCGTAACGACGAGACCGGCTACATCGCCACCGACGAAGGCTTCCCAGACGCCATCGAACGCCTTCTACGCGAGCCCACTATTGAATAATTGAATGATTTGATAATGTCTGCGGCAACCAAAAAGGCATAGCCCGGCAACAGACATTTATTCAATCATTCAATTCTTAATCATTCCGTCAATAATGGATTTCCCCGATATACACGCCGTATGGCTCCAGCTTCACGGCATCGAGGTTCATTGGTCCCATGCCATAGTCGCTGCGCATCAGGCTGCGCAGGAACTGGCCGCGGAGACCGAGCTTCGTGATCTCGCTCTTCAGATGCAGCGTGATCGGTTTATCAGAGAAGTTGCAGGCCACTACGACTGCCGGTGAGGTGGCAGTTACTCCCTGATGTTTGCGGACCCAGACGAGCGCGTTCTCTGCATCGTGGTTCAAGAGGATCTGCTGGCCTTCGCGCATGGCGCGCCGGCTGCGGCGCAACGCAATCAACTGCTCGTACCACTTCAGCAGCGACCGGTCGTCTTTCTGCTCGGCCTCGACGTTCACCGTCATCGACGAAGTCGGGATCGGCAGCCAGGTCTTTGCTGCTTTGCTGAAGCCGGCCTCTGCTCCGCCGTCCCATTGCATCGGCGTCCGCTCGCCATCGCGGCCCTTCTCTTTTGGCCAGCCGAGAACGCCGATCGGATCTTTTACATCCTCTTTGCGTTCCGGTGTCGCCGTGGCCATGCCCAGCTCCTGCCCGTAATACAGCAGCGACGCGGAGCGCGACGTTAGCAGAATCGTCGCCAGCACACGCGCTATCTCTTTGTTGTGCTGACCGTCGCCGTAGCGATCCCAACTGCGTGGATTGTCATGATTATCGAAGACCAGCAGAGGCGCGTTGCCGTGGAGCTGTGTCTGTGCCGTCTCCAGCTTCTCACGGAAGGCTGCTGCGTCCAGCTTGTTAGTGAAGCCCACACCTGTATCCATGGGCAGGTGCAGCTCATCGTTCTTTGCGCCATACCAACTGGCGAGTTCGGCGGCACTCTTCGTGTAGATCTCACCGACCAGCAGACGCTGCCCCGGTGCATTGTTGATCACGGAGCGCAACTCCCGCAGGATGCCGTGTATCTCCTGCAGCCCCATCTGCTGCGAGTGGTCGACGTTGGGGTCTCCGAAGGCATTCGTTCCCGGAGACTGCTTCGCATCGGCTAGCGACGGGTCTTCGAGCAGTGTATCGATGGCATCAAGCCGGAAGCCGGCGACGCCACGATTGAGCCAGAAGCGCGCCACATCGAACATCGCCTGCCTCACTGCCGCGTTACGCCAGTTCAGGTCAGGCTGTTGCGGATAGAAACAGTGGTAATAGAACTGCCCGGTCTTCTCGTCGTACTGCCAGGCTGAGTGGCCGAAGAGACTCTGCCAGTTGTTCGGCGGTACGGGCTTGCCGTCAGCCCCCGCGCCTTTACCGTCGCGCCATACGTACCAGTCGCGCTTGGGATTGCCCTTGCTCGATGCCGACTCCACAAACCACGCGTGCTTATCGGAGGTGTGGTTGAGCACCAGGTCCATCAGTACGCGGATGTTACGGCGGCTCGCCTCTTGCACCAGGTTGTCGAAGTCCTCCATGGTGCCGTACTGCGGGTCAATGGCCGTGTAGTCAGAGATGTCATAGCCGAAGTCCACCTGGGGCGAGGGATAAATGGGCGTAAGCCAGATGGCGTCGACGCCGAGTGACTGCAGATAATCCAGCCGCTGCGTAATCCCCTTCAGATCACCAATGCCGTCGCCGTTCGAATCCTGGAAGCTCCGTGGATAGATCTCATAGATGACAGCGTGCTGCCACCATGGATCGGACGACATACCCGAGCCCGCCCATCCCGGACGGGACAACATCTGCGCGCTCAAGCTCAGGGAAGACGCCAGCGCAGCAACTGCCAACATACGGCGAAGGAGGACCATAGCTATTCAACCTTACTTTTGTTGGACGCAATCTGCACGCGTCGCGTGATTATGGGAAATCAATTGGATACCTTAGTGGCGTACCCGGCAGCCGCCCGTTGCCGCAGATCGGTAAGCTGCAGGTGAATGCGGTCGATATCCTTTTGCGGCACATGGTTCTCGCCGGCAGGAGCATCGGCATAGAAATGCACCAGATGTTCCAGAACGTCCGGGGGCACGGGCTCGGCATTCGGTTTCAGATATTCGTGCAACAGCCGCTCATGGGTCTGATCGGACAGGCGATATTGTCCGAACCGGATCAGATCGCCGGTGTCGAGATTCGCGCCGCCCAACGCCAGTGCAGCCGTGGAGATCTCTGCCGTATCGGCCTTTCCATTGCTGGATGCAAGTTGCTTCAGATACTCGTCATAACGATCGACGGTCTGATTCACGCTTTTGATATAGCCATCCTGCTGCGTCGCATTGGGAATCTTTGGCTTCAAGACCTTGAGAGGACCGATCTTCGGCAGCAGCTTCACCAGAAAAGCCAGAAAACGAGTTCCGAAGCCCGGTTTCGAGTAATTGCGGCCCCACGACTTTTCAAACTCTGTGCGCCGAAGCCGATAGACGAACTTGCGTTTGTTGAAGCCCGGATTCTCTTTCTCAATCTGCTTCGCATAAGCGGTCACGGCGACGACCGTCATCTTTGGGATCAGCTCGGAGACCGCACTGCGGTAGGTGGTTATGGCGTGGTCTTCATCGTGCAGTAGATCCTTGAGCTTCATGCCATAGGTCTCTTCAAAGGCGCGATCGAGCAGTGGCTTCGCAACCTGAAAGCCGATGAAGTCGCGGTAGTTTTCCTGGGAGTAACGACCATGCGCAACCTCTACGACGTCGAAACCAAACTCCGTGCGAACATGCGCGACCTTGGCCTGTTCGTAGGTCACGACATCTCCATACTTCTTCTTCAGCTTTGGATTTTCTTCCGCGGTCAGCCGGTTGATGTAAGGATGGCCCACAGCATCGGCCGTATAGTGCGCCAGGGCTCCGAGAGCAAAAGCCAGTTCATCAGGGTTACCGGCATCGTGCAGCAAGGCTTCCACAAAAGCTCCTGTCCGAACGTAGTGCAGCATATCCGAATAGAACTTGTTCCCAAATGGGTAATAACCAAGATCCTGGATTAAACAGCCTCCGTAGGCATAGGAGTGTGCTTCCCGCAGTTGATCGGCTGTCAGCCCGGGGTAGCGGGCCTGCAGCAGGGGGACCAGATAGGGTGTCCATGCCATGTCGATCACTTCTTCATGCGATAACACACTGTAAGCATTTGCCGTAGTTGCGCCCAGGAATGGCAGCAACAACGACAGGCACGCAACACGGGTAAATCCCTGGAAGGATCGAAGAGCCATGACGTTTCATGACATAAGATGCAGATTCTGAAAAAGAAAGCATCGCAGGCAACACCGGCCTGATGTGCTTGTGTCTCATGACACTGGAGGTGAACTATGTCTTCCAGGATTCTCCCGGCCCTTTTCCTCGTTTCGGCAGTTGCTGTCGCACAACAGACCGCGCCGAATAGCGTTGGAAGCCAAGGCACCAGCACCCAGGTGCAACAGGGCACACAGACTCAGGTGCAGGGTGCACAGAGCGGCAACAACACTACGGCCCAGGCAGTACAGGCCACCAACCTTGATGCGGAACTGAAGTCGAGCCTGGACTCCAAGAAGGCGAAGCAGGGCGATCATGTGACGGCTGTCACCAAGTCGGCCGCCGTCTTAAATAACGGCACCACCCTCCCCAAGGGTACGACCTTGATCGGCCATGTTACCGAAGCCGCCGCCTACAGCAAGCAGGCGGGTACAGGTTCTGTGACATTCCTCTTCGATCAGGCCAAAACCAAAGAAGGCAATACGATCCCCATCTTTGCCGTCGTCCGCGATCTGAAACCATCCCTGATGTCCCAATACCAGATGAGCCAGACCGGCGGCAATGCTGATCCCGGCATGGCAGCGCCTGCACCGGCGCCTGATCCCTCGGGTGGCGGTGGAGCTGCCCCCTCGGCAGGCGGTGTGGTCGGCAATACTGTGGGCGGAGTGCGCGGGGCCACAACGGACACCGTGAATCGTGCCGGCCAGACGGTCGGCGGTGCGACAAATACAGTCGGCGGCGCGGCTAATAGAGCCGGAGAGCCTGTGGGCTCAACGGCCGGTCAGGTCTCCGGCGCTGGAACAGTTGGAGCAAACGGAGCCGTTCAGACAGCGATCCCGGGCGTGATGCTCTCCGGCGCTGCTGATGCCTCCAACTCCGGCACTGTGGCCGCCAGCGGACAGAACGTGCACGTCGACAGCGGCTCGCAGATGACGCTCGCGATCGCCGCACGGCAGTAGAGCATTTTTCCCGTAGGTGTAGTGCAGGGCTAGTGCATCTATGGGCGTTTTCCTCAATGAAAACGCCGCTGCACGCTCCTCCCGGAATACCTGGCAACAGGAAAAATGCTCTAAATCCCCGGAAACTGCGGTTTAGAGTCAACTGGCCGCGGCATTTGCAGTTTGAATGCGATGCCGCGACCTCTATACTCAAACCACAGTTTCCAGATGGGTACACTTCAGACCAGCCAGTTCAAGATGACGGCGCTCCAGAACTACCTTCTGGACAACGCCTACGACGAGATGTTCGCCTCGCCCGAGGCGCTGCATCCTCATTACCAGTTATTGCTGAATCACTTTACGTCTCTCCCACACGCCGAGCTGCAGCGCCGCAAACAGGCTGCCGATCTTTCCTTTCTGAACCAGGGCATCACCTTCACGGTCTACGGCCGAGAGGAAGGCACCGAGCGCATCTTCCCCTATGACCTGTTGCCGCGCGTGATCACCGCACAGGAGTGGGCAACGGTGGAACGCGGCCTGACACAGCGTATTACCGCGCTGAATCTCTTCCTGCGCGATATCTATCACGAGGGACGCATTCTGGCCGATGGCATTGTGCCGCGCGAGGTCGTGTACTCCTGCAAGCAGTTCCGCCGCCAGATGGTGGGTCTGCAGGTGCCGCGCAATATCTATATCGCGGTCACCGGCACCGACCTTATCCGCCTGGAGAACGGCGAGTTCGTCGTTCTGGAAGACAATCTGCGCGTCCCCTCGGGCGTGAGCTATATGCTCACCAACCGGCGCGTGATGAAGCGTATCTTCCCGCAGCTCTTCCGCAGCTATAACGTACGTCCGATCGAGCAGTACACGCAGTTGTTGTTGGGCACGCTGCGTTCACTGGCGCCTGAAGGCCGCCCTGAGCCAAATATCGTGCTGCTAACGCCAGGCGTCTTCAACTCCGCCTACTACGAGCACGCATATCTCGCGCGCCAGATGGGCATTGAACTGGTGGAAGGCCGCGACCTGGTCACCCACGACAACGTCGTCTATATGCGGACAACCTCTGGCCTGCGCCGTGTCGATGTGATCTACCGCCGCGTGGATGATGACTTCATCGATCCGCTGGCCTTTCGGGGTGATTCCATCCTCGGTGTCGCCGGTCTGTTCAATGCCTATCGCGCCGGCAACGTAACCCTCGCAAATGCCTTCGGCACCGGCGTGGCTGACGACAAAGCGCTCTATGCCTACGTTCCCGACATCATCAAGTACTACCTGAGCGAAGAACCGGTGCTGAAGAATGTGGAGACCTTTCTCTGCGCCCGCGAGAATGAGCGCAAACATGTGCTCGCCAACCTGGACAAGTTTGTCGTCAAGGCCGTTGGCGAAAGCGGAGGCTACGGCATGCTGGTGGGGCCGCAATCCACCGCGGCGCAGCGCGAAGAGTTCGCTCGGCGCATCGAGGCCGACCCCCGGAATTACATCGGCCAACCGACGATCAGCTTCTCCCGCGCTCCATGCATGTTCGACGATCAGCTCGAGCCGCGGCACGTGGATCTGCGCCCGTATGTGCTCTACGGCGATAAGGTCAGCATCGTCCCCGGCGGCCTGACACGCGTGGCGTTGCGTAAAGGATCGCTTGTCGTCAACTCGTCGCAGGGCGGCGGTAGCAAAGACACCTGGGTGTTGAGCTAAGGAGAGATCATGCTATCCCGCGTTGCAGACAGTCTCTACTGGATGAGCCGTTACCTCGAGCGCGCTGAGCACACCACACGTCTGCTCGATGTGAATCTCAATCTCATGCTCGATGAGTCTTCTTCAGGCGCCGATCATCGCTGGCAGCGCATGGTGGCGGCTCTCGGCCGCCCGGCGGGAGAGGCATGGGACGACGACGATCCATACAAGCTTTCGCACACCCTTACCTTCGATATCACCAATCGCATCTCAGTGCTCTCCTGCATCATCGCGGCGCGAGAGAATGCGCGCCACGTCCGCGAGCAGATCTCCACTGAGATGTGGCATCGGCTCAACTCTCTCTATCTCGCCGTCACCCGGCCTGAGATGCACAGCGATATGCATGCTGAAGCCCTGCTGAACGGAGCCCAGGAACCGGGCGAGTTTCTGCAGTCCGTAATGGAAGCCGTCCATCAGTTCCAGGGCGTGACCGACTCCACCATGTCACATGGCGAGGGATGGCATTTCATCCAGGTAGGCCGCTACATCGAACGCGCCTCCGCCACCGCCATGCTGTTGGAGGCGTATCACCACGATCTGTGGAAGCATCCGGAACGCATTCCCGAAGGCAACGAATACCTCGAATACATGGGGCTGCTTCGCAGCGCCACGGCCTTTGAGGCGTATTGCAAGGTCTACACCGCCGACCTCACACCCGAGCGCATCCTTGAGTTTCTGCTGCTCGATGAGAACTTTCCACATTCGCTCCGCTTCTCGATCGAAAGCCTGGTCAGCGCACTGGATGCGATTCAGCGAGAGAGCAGCAAGTCACGCACTGAAAACCTCACACGGCTTGCGGGCCGCCTGCAGGCAAGCCTGCGCTACTCCAGCGTCGAGGAGATTCTGCGAGGAGATGTCGTAGGTTACCTGCAGGACATTCTGCGGGAATGCCGCGACATCCATTGCGCCATCTACGAGCTGTACATCGATTACTCGATTCAAACCGCCCTGGCAGGCTAAGGGGAAAGAAGGAAACGCGATGTACTATTCAGTCCGCCATCTGACGAAGTTCCTCTACAGCGACCCGGTAAGCGAGTCCATCATGGAGACGCGGATGCATCCGCGCTCGGACTCCAACCAGCGCTGCCTCAACTTTCAGCTCTCAGTCACACCGCGCTGCCGCGTCTTCAGCTACCGCGATCATCTGGCCAACAACGTCCATCACTTCGATATTCCCGGGCAACACACGCAGCTTGTGATTGTCGCTGAGTCTCTGGTGGAGATCGCACCGATACCGCAGGTGCCTGCATTTCTCGCGCCGGATGCATGGAAGGAGCTCGATTATCTGATCGAGCAGGGTGACTACTGGGAGATGCTCTTCCCCAGCGAATTTGCGATACCGACGCCGGCGCTGGACGAGCTTGCGGAAAACCTGGAAGTGACGCGCCGCGACGATCCGCTGCTGGTACTGCATGAGCTGAATGAGCGGCTCTATAAGTACTTCGACTACAAGCCCAAGTCCACCAAGGTGGATTCGCCGATCGACGTCGCCATCAACCATCGCATGGGTGTATGCCAGGACTTCGCGCACATCATGATCGCGCTGGTGCGTTCGAAGCTGCGAATTCCCTGCCGCTACGTCTCCGGCTACCTCTTTCACGGCAACGAGGATCATGACCGCTCGGTCGCGTCGGCCACGCACGCGTGGATAGAAGCCTTGGTGCCGCAGCTCGGATGGGTGGGTTTCGACCCCACCAACTGGCTCATCGCCGGTGACCGTCATATCCGCACAGCTATCGGACGTGACTATGCTGATGTGCCGCCGACGCATGGAATCTTCCGCGGCCTTGCCAACTCAGAGCTGACCGTCGCTGTCCGCGTGACGCAGAGCGAAGGTACACCCCTGCTCGATCAGGAGCTACCGGTGCCGGAAGATTGGTCGATCCTGGTGGAGAGGGCGCAACAGCCGCCATCGCCGCCGTTGGTGAACCTCACACAGCTTCAACAGGCACAGCAGCAACAACAGTAAATACGGAGCCCATCATGCACTTCGTAAAGGCCGCACTCCTCTGCACGCTGCTGAGCGTGCCCGTTGTCGCCGCGACACCGACCCCGGCGGCTATGGACCGCGATCTGCTCGAAGTCTCCGTGACGAAGCTGCATACGCTCTACCGCGCACATACTTATACCGTCCGGCAGGTCACGGAGTGGTATCTGGCGCGCATTGCAAAGTACAACCCGACATACAAGCCGATCCTTGAGCTCGACCGCGAAGGCGCCTTGAAGCGCGCCGATCAGGAAGATGCGGAAGCGAAGTCTCCGGCCGCGCTGGCAGCAAAGCTGAAGGCGCAGCCGCTCTGGGGCGTTCCCATTGTTATCAAAGCCAACACCAGCATCGAAGGCCGCGTGACCAGCGATGGATGGACCGGCTTCCTGCAACCCGGACATGAGCTGATTGCGCCGCGCGATGCACAGATTGTGGCGCACTTCAAATCCGCGGGCGCCGTCATTCTTGGCCACACCAACATGCCGGACTTCGCAGCAAGCGACACCAACAACAGCAGCGCCGGCGGTCGCACCGGCAACGCCTACAACGTGCGCTACTCTCCGGGCGGCTCCTCCGGTGGAACCGCGACAGCAGTCGCGGCGAACCTTGCGGTTCTGGGCCAGGGTACCGATACCTCGAACTCGATCCGCAATCCAGCCTCGACAGATTCGCTCGTCGGCTTTCTGCCCACACGCGGCCTGGTCAGCATAGCCGGCATCGCGCCGCTGGACTGGCTGATGGACGATACCGGACCGCTGGCGCGCAATGTCACCGATGCCGCCATCGCACTCGAAGTGATGGCGGGTGAAGACAAGCTGGACGATCGTACCGCCGGCTCAGCCGCCAAGGAGCCGCCCCAATTCACGCAGTATCTGAAGGTCGATGCGCTGAAGGGCAAACGCTTCGGTGTGCCCAGCTTCATCCTCAACAACCAGGGCACCGCGCTCAGCTCGACAGGCGCTACACGCAGCCTCGCACTTCGGCCGGAGACACAAGCTGCTTTTCTGAAAGCCATCGAGGGTCTGCGGGCCGCAGGAGCGACCGTCGTGGAGGACGATACCCTCCTTCCCGCAAGTTTCGAGACTCTGCTCCGTACCATCAGCACCGGACCCTATCGCGCCGAAGGGTTTGAAGACTTTCTGAGAGACTTTGGACCCGTTGAATACAAATCCCCAGCGGCCTTCGAACAGGCTACCGGTCAGAAGCTGCCGGGCTTTCTCTTAGGTCAGAGCCGCGGCAATGCGCCTGCGACTTCGCAACGCCGTCTGGAAGATGATCCCAAGGCCAAAGAGATCTTCTGGGATCCACAGGCAAAGGCACTGGCCGCGTACAACGAGACGTTGGAACGCCTGCACCTTGATGGCATGGTTTATCCCGCGCTGCAGATGCCGCCGAACGATGAGATCGCTCCGCAACCTGACGGGAAACCGTCCACCGGGCCGCACAGCAACACCGGTTGGGTAAATCGAATCGGCGTTCCCGCCGTCGTAGTACCCGGTGGCTTTTATGACAATGGTCTTCCCTTCGGCCTCGAGATCAGCGGCAAGGCCTGGCAGGACGGCGCCCTCCTCGGCTACGCATATGCGTACGAACAGAAGACACACCATCGCAAACCACCTGTGCTAGCGACGGAATAGACAATCTCTGCTTGCTGGAGGAACCTTACTTGGATTGGAACCGCATGTGAGTCCGCCCACAGCGGCGACAACGCCACGGCTTTAGACCCACAAGGGAAGCAATGATTTCAAATAAACCGCTCGCCGGACGACGCTCCAAGGTCACGCCGATGCAGTTTGAACATTCTCTACTACTCATGGATACAGAACGTGCTCCGATCTTCAAGTCTCTGTTTCAACCGAGACGGATACAAGGCAAATAAAGCGATAAACCTAAGTGTCTTTGATGCGATGGAAGAGGGATGAGCACCCGGTGAATTTTTGTATTTTTGGTAACCAGGGCAGGAGCGGTACTAGATTGCTTAGTTAGTAATCTATCAGATTCTATTGTTCGCTATCCAACGCTGAATCAAGGGTTTCGCCCCAGTCCACCCTGCGAGCCTGCTTATAGCTTCTATCCCGCTTGCGAATTACAGGCTCGGTCATCGATCCATCGGCATTGCAGAGTTTCAATGAGATCAAACCGTTGTGGATCTTCGGGCGCATCAGCACGCGTGAACCGTGCTCAACTGGTCGTTCGCGACCTACAGCCAGATAGAGGAATTTTTCATCCTCCCATGGCACATCCCCCTGCTTTACCAGGCGGTGCATGCGGCTGCGCTCAACCCTTTCAGCAAAGTGACACCAATCCGGACTCACAAGAGGACAGGCGAAGGCATGCGGACAGGGGGCAAGCATCTGTGCTCCAGCATGCAGCAGAGCGGTCCGTGCCTGCAGAATGCGCTGCCATCCGGCAGGAGTGCCAGGCTCAACCAGCAACAGTACGCCGGCGGTTGCCGACCATAGGCGCTCAATCAGCAGCCGCTGCGCCGAGGCAGACAGCTCCGACAGGACGTATGCACAGGTCACCAAGTCGAAGCGGCGGTTGATTGCAACCGAAGCTAGGTCCCCAGTCTGCCACTCTGCCGCGATACCCGACTCCGCAACCAGGGATTCCCCGACCCGGCGAATAGGACCGCTGCCCTCAAGCAGAAGAGCCCGTTGCAGCGATGGCCACAGGTCGCCGGCAGTCAGTACAGCCGTGCCTGGCCCACTGCCGGCATCGAGCTGCGTTGACGGAGCAAATTCCGGGCATACGCCAGCCGTCTCCGCCATGGCGCGACGAACGGCGCTGAAGGTTGCGGGAAAGCGGACAGCAAGGTAGGCCGCAGCAGCCAGATCAGTACTCAAATGAGCGCTGGCAGCCGGTGCCTCCGTGCGGTACCGTTGTGAGAGCACTTCGGCCGCCTGCTGCAACTGCTTGAGCGGAAACCCTTCTAATTGTTGTTCCACCGCTTGGCGGATCTTGG
>JAEKKE010000181.1 GCA_019510535.1 Acidobacteriota bacterium | reverse complement strand
ACTGGTTCGACGGATCCTGCAGCATGCAGACCGGACCGGAGCCGACCGGATACGGGTTGCTGGTATCAGCCAGGCGAGCCAGACGGCCCTGGGTATCGATCGTGAAGGCCGAGATGGTGCTGGAGACGTTCTGTACGTTCGAGGTGCCCTGGTTCAGGACGTACAGGAACTTGCCCTTGCTATCGACCAGCGTCCAGACCGGAGTGGTTGCCGGCGACAGGTTGGCGAAGGGGCTGCCGGTGACTGGCTGCAACGCTCCGCTGCTGACGGTGTAGGCATAGATCTGGTTGTTGGTGACGTCGGTCAGGTAGACGTAGGTGCCGTTGCTGGTAATGGAAGAGATATTGGTACCGGCGGCGGCGAGCTGCGTCGTGCTGTTAGCGACCAGGGTGAGCTGACCGTTGGTGCTGTTCTGCTGATAGGTGGTGATGCTAGGACCAGTTGACGTCGAATCGCCGGCGTTCAGCGTGAAGAGGTAACCCGACGAGAAGAACTTCATCATTGTCGGATTCTTGCCAACCGGAAAGTAGGTAAGCTGCTGGCCATTGCAGGCGCTTGTCGTGCACTTCGTCTGCTGATTCTGTATCAGGGTAAGACGGCCAGTGTCGGCGGCGATGCTGAATACCGTGATAGCGCCTACCGGGTTTGGATTCGCCGAAGTGACCACATATTGGCTTGCGTCATTCTGGTTCGAGAGAGCATCGAGGACGTAGAGGTAGTTTCCAGAGGAGTCCATCTGTGCCCAGATGGGGTTCGTTCCCTGGCTGGCCTGGCTGAGCTGATAGCTCAGTACGCCGTCTCCACCAACGGAATAGATCGAGATCGTACCGGCGGTGCCCGTGTTGGCTACCGGTGCGCCGTTCTTGTCGTAGGTGGGGGCAACGCCCTTATTTACGACGTAGACCCAGCGGCCACCGGGACGAACCACGATCGAAACCGGGTTTGTACCGCCGGAGCTGAATGGGGCGTGCACGACCTTCGTCAGGTTTCCGGTGAAGTTATCGATCTTGAAACCGTCAACCTGGTTATACTGCGTGCCCAGAACCCACATAAAACCTACGGTGCCACCGCCGCAGGCGGTCATACCGCTGATCAGTGCCAGTGACACTACACAAGCCAGCATTAGCCGGCCAGACAGACTCAACTTCATGCGCTTCCTTTTACCTCAAGAGCCTATCGGCGGAGTTGCTGCCGTTCAGGCCGTCCAATCTGTGGGTTCTTTTCCTCGCTCCATTGTAAAAGGGCGGGATACTTTGTGCCACCGGGAGTGGCTCGTTTGACGGAAAGAAAAAGCCCGGCGTTAGCCGGGCTTTTGGTGATTTCAGGAGCGAGCTACCAGACGCGGCAGGAGTTGACCGGCACCATGGGCTGCCCTTTCCTGCACCCGAATGCCTTTCCGAACTCCTCGAAGTTCTGCACGCTGCCGTTGACGCGCCATTGGCCGCTGGAGTGCGGATCGGTCTTCGCCCGCAGGCGAGCAGTCGCTTCGCGGGTGTTTTCGCACCATACCTGAGCAAAACCGATGAAGTAGCGCTGCTGGGGAGTGTATCCGTCCACCTGCTTTGACGCCGCATCGCCGCCCTGCTGCGCCAGAACGCTCATCAGCGCGGCATAGGCGATTCTTAGGCCGCCGTTGTCGGCCGTGTTCTCGCCCAGTGTCAGCTTGCCGTTCAGGTTCTGGCCGGCAGCGACCTCGAAGCCGTCATACTCCTTGACCTCGCAGTCAGTGCGGGCCTCAAATTTTTTGCGATCTTCATCGGTCCACCAGGAACGCACATTGCCCTGTGCATCGAACTGGCTGCCTTCGTCGTCGAAACCGTGCGTCATCTCGTGTCCGATCACGACGCCGATGCCGCCGAAGTTCACAGCCGGATCGATCTTCGCGTCGAAGAACGGCGGCTGCAGGATGCCGGCTGGGAAGTTGATGTCGTTCTGCGCCGGGTTGTAGTAGGCGTTGACCGTCGGCGGCGTCATCAGCCATTCACGCTCGTCGACGGGCTTGCCAATCTTGTCCAGATCGCGGCGATCGGTAAACGCTGCCGAACGGGCGAGGTTTCCGATCAGATCGTTCCGTTTGGTCTCCAGCTTCGAATAGTCGCGCCAGTTCTCGGGATAACCGATCTTGCGGCGGAAGGCGTCGAGTTTCTTCTGCGCTTCGACCTTGGTGGCGTCGCTCATCCAGTCCAGACCCTTGATGTCGTCTCCGAGAGACTTGTCCAGCGCGTCGACCAGCTTCTCCATGCTGTCCTTCGAAGAGGGAGGGAAGTACTGCTTCACCCAGTCCTGCCCGACAGCTTCTCCAAGCGCGCGATCGGTCATCGAGGTGCAGCGCTTCCAACGCGGTGTCTGCTCTTTCTGACCGGTAAGCGTCGCGCCGAAGAAGTTGAAGTTCTCCGCTGCGATGGGTTCATTGAGATTGGCGGCATAACGGTGCAGTACATGCCAGCGCATGTAGCTCTTCAATGCTGCGAGCTTCTCAGCGGAGAGCTGCAGGTTCATGGACTTGAAGAAGTCGGGCGTCGCCACATTCAGGCTCGGGAGAGCCGACTCCTTCTTGGCGGCCAGGTAAACCTTCCAGTCGAAGCCCGGAGTCAGATCCTGGAGCTGCGCGATGGTCATGATGTGGTAAACGTTGTTGGGATTGCGACGGGCAACTCGTGACATGGAGCCCTGCGCCAGTTCGGTCTCTACCGCAAGCACAGCCTTTGCTTCGGCAGCGGCCTGCTCGGGCGTGTCGCCGATAAGTGCGAACATCTTCTTCATGTGCTCCAGGTACTGCTCCCGGATCTTGGTCATGCGCTCATCGTTCTGCAGATAGTAGTCGCGGTCCGGTAGCGCGAGACCGGCCTGGTCAACCTCGCCGATGACCTTTGAGGCGTCCTTCTGGTCCTGATCGGAGCCGAAACCGAAGAAGAAGCCCTGCGCGTACTTGTCCTCCATCATGCCCGCGAAGGTAGCGAACTTCTTCGGATCATTGAAGTCGGCAATGGCCTTGAACTGGGCATCGAGAGGGGTATAGCCGAGCTTATCGGCCAGCGGCTTGTCCATGCAGGCGGCGAAGAAGTCGCCATACTTCTTGGCGAGGGGCGTCTTCGGAGAGTCGGCTGCAGCCTTCAACTGCTGATAGAGCAGGTAATTGTTGCGCTCTGCGAGCTCGTTGAAGCGGCCCCAGCGAGTCTGGTCGGCCGGAATCGGATTGCTCTTCTTCCAGTTACCGCAGGCGTACTGATAGAAGTCCGTGCATGGATCGGCCGTCTTGTCGATTCCCGAAAGATCGAAGCTGACAGGTTGTTTAGGCTCAGCGGTGGGGGCAGAAACCTGTGCGATAGCGGGCAGGCTGCCAAGCAGCAGCGCCGGCGCCAGAAGGGAAAGACGCATGGGGACTCCTCTAGGAAAACTGATTCCTAGAGAATACGCCTGAGCGGTGGCGCGGGTTCCGGGGAAAAGTAGTCGTCTATTACAGCCGGCGGAGTCTTGTCTCTCCTTCGCGCACCGCGCGAATGTCTTGCTTAAGGGCATGGCTTCAGCCATGCCAAATTGACATGAGAGAGTGCGGCTTTAGCCGCTGAGGGCTACGTATTGGAAAACGAAGAACGGATTAGAACACCCGCAAGCGGATGGTCAGGTACTTCTTCGGGTCGCTGCGGATGGTGTTGACCAGGCTGTTGGAGCTGGTCAGCAGGGTGTTCACGTTGTTATACATCGCGTCATCCTTCACGAGCTTGCCTGCCGTTCCTTTGCCTTCATCAATGCCGGTGATCAGGTCGTCCAAGCGGGTGATGGTGTTGTTCAGCTTGGCCGCAAAGGCGGCGTCTTTCAGCAGGAGTCCCAGCCCCCCCTTACCCGCGTCCGCTTCAGCGAGGATGGAGTTCGCGTGCGCCAGGGTAGAGTTCAGGTTGTTATAGAGCGCATCGTCTTTCAGCAGCTTGCCTGCGCTGCCCTTGCCGGCGTCGAGCTCTGAAGCGATGTGGTCGATCTTTGCCGTCGTGGAGTTGAGGCGGTTGTACACCTCGTCATCCTTCAACAGCTTGCCGATCGAACCCTGTCCGTTGTTCAGGTTCTCCGACAGACGCTGCAGCTCGGCAACGGTCTTGTTCGCCCGCACATAGAGCGAGTCGTCATAGATGAGCTGGCCGATAGCGCCTTTACCGCTGGCGATGGTGTCGACGATGCGGTCAAGCTTGGCAAGAATTACGTTCAGGCTCTCGATCGTGCCCTGGCTGGATTTGACGACATCCTGCAGGTTGGGCGTATCGAGGGTCTTCAAGATATCTCCGTCCTGCAACAGCGCTCCGGTCGCAACCTGGCTGTTGAGATCGATAACGGTGTCGCCGAGAACACCGACGGTGGAGAGCGCGGCAGTGGTGTCCTTGTGCAACAGGGACTGGTACTTGGCGTCGAGCCTCAGGCTGGCTTCCACAGGCATCAGCTTGCGCGCGAGATCGTCCACGACCCGCACTCCAGTCACATTCCCGATGGTGACGCCCTGCAAGGTGACCGGCGCTCCGACTTTCAGGCCGGCGGAATTATCGAAGTAAACCCGTACCATGAGCTTTTTGGAGAAGAGGCTGGCGCCCTGAGAACTGGTGAGCAGGAAGATGAGGACGATCAACAGCGTGAGCGAGATCAGAACAATCACGCCGACTTTCAACTGCGACCAACGCACTTCCTGGGTGCTGGGCATATCTCTCCTTTAATAACTACTAGTCTTACTAGTGCTTCAGAAATTAGACCATGCGGGGATCAGGGTTCCTTTTATGCGATGCCATTCAGGTGCTAAAGGTTTCAAAATCAGCAACCTGGACCTTCTACGATAACCGTGGCAAGCGCCATTCCGCGGGTGTGCGTCAGCGAGATATGAGCTGCGGCGATTCCCATAGCTGCAGCCCGCTCGGCGGCCCGTCCTGTGAAATGAATCGTCGGTCGCTCGCCCGGTTGCCGGCGAACCTCGATCTCCTGCCAACTGATGCCACGGCTGATTCCAGTGCCCAGAGCCTTGGCCGCTGCCTCCTTAGCTGCAAAACGGGCAGCAAAGCTCTCTTCGGAGGTTTTTTTGCGGAGGCAGTAGGCGATTTCGCCTGGAGTGAAGATTCGGTGAAGGAAGCGGTCACCAAATCGGGCAATGCTGTCCCGTATTCGGTCAATCTCTGTCATGTCTGTGCCAATCCCCAGAATCACCCTTCCATTGTGACATCGGGTAACCAAGAGTAACTATTTCATCCTCCGGTGGTGTGATGACTTCTCCATGGAGGCCGATGAACCGGCAAGAGGTTAATTGCTTTCCATGCGAGCGATTCATAGCTACACATACGAAGACCAGGGGCGTTTGGTGGTGAACCTGGCGCGCGCAATTCGAAAGAGCGGCGGCCAGCTATTGCGGGAAGAACCGTTGAGCGAACATGCCTTTGGTATGGAGCTGGAACTGCCGTTGAATTGCATCATTGACCTGTACGGCGAACTGGTGCGTTCAGGCTTGGAGTTTTCACGCTCTGGACAGTCAGCGCTCGCCGAGCTGTGCACCGTGCAGCGTCATGTCCGTCCCCGGCAGGCTCGTGACCTGGTGCACCTTCGTCTCGAGGTAAGCCTGCTGCAGGGCATCAGCCTGGAGTCGCTGCTCGCGACCAGTGGCCCTGCTGCCTGACACCACAGGGCTAGTGCCTGTACACTGACCGAGGTGCCGCCCATCATTCAAGCACAGAACCTCGGCAAGACGTACCGCTCTGGCAAACTGGAAGTCCCGGCTCTTCGCAATGTGAACTTCTCAGTAGAGCGGGGTGAGTTCGTCGCCATCGTAGGACCTTCCGGTTCCGGAAAAAGTACGTTGTTCTATCTGCTGGGGGGATTGACGCAGGCGACGCACGGCTCCATCAAGATTGATGGAGTCGACTTCGCCCAGCTTTCCGACTCAGAGCGCACCAGGCTTCGGCGGTCACATATCGGGTTTATCTTTCAGCGGTTCAACCTGCTGCCAACGCTTTCCGCGCTCGGCAACATCGAGCTGGCCTACGATATCTCGGGACTGAAAGCCCCGATGGATCGTCATCTGCTCGATCATCTTTCGGAGATGCTGAATATCAAGGGACGCCTTGAGCATCGTCCGAATGAACTCTCGGGCGGCGAACAGCAGCGCGTTGCCATCGCTCGCGCGTTGATCACGCGGCCGTCCATTGTGCTGGCCGATGAGCCGACCGGCAATCTGGACACGAAGAACTCCGATGCCGTGCTGGCCATGCTGCGCCAGTCATCGAAGGAGATGAACCAGACCGTGATGATGATTACCCACAATCCTGAAGCCGCGCAGATCGCCGACCGGGTAATCACGGTACGCGACGGTGAAGTTGTGGCAATCGATCTCGGCCGCAGCTCAATGGATATCGTGCATAACGCCTACTAACTGAAGAATGGAATAATTGAATGATCGGGGCCGGGACGGGCCATTATTCAATTCTTCATTTATTCAGTCATTCAATTTTCCTCTTACCAAAGTACCCCGTCGATCGGCCTTTCCAGGGCTGGGATCTGTTTTTCCGCCAGCATCTGGCGGAGGTTTACCTCGATGGTGCGACAGATGGCCGTGAGTGGGATGTCGAAGATGCTGTTGCTGAACGGGTCTTCGAGATCGGTTCCGATCTGGTTCAGCGCCAGGAAGATGAGGCCCACACCGGTTGAGCCGAGGGGTGTCCACCAGCCCAGGTTCCCCACCATGGCGATCGGCAGCAGCAAACAGTAGAGATGCACGAAGATCCGCGGGAAGTAATCGTACTGGCGCGGCATGGGCGTGTTCTTGATGCGCTCTGATCCGCCCTGGGCATCGCACAGGCGGCTGAGCGTGTCATCCATGTTGGCCCACTGGCGCTCGTTGATCCAACTATTTTCGTAGGCCTCGGTGACCAGCAGGCCGATACGCTTCTGAATTTCGAGCGCGACATTCTTCTCGTTCTTCAGCAGCATGATCTCTTCCTGGGGAAGAATGTCCTTCAACTCCCACCACGGTTCCAGACCACGCAGTTGCTGACGCAGACAGTTAACCCACGCGATCTGCAGCAGCACAATGCGCTGCTGCAGGTACTGCACATTCTGTACATCCTCTTCAGTGGTGGGGCGGATGGCGGTAACGGCCTGCCGCGCGAGCGTGCGGGAGTTGTTCACAATCGCGCCCCAAAGCGTCCGCGCCTCCCACCACCGTCCATAGGAGGAGTTGTTGCGGAAGCCGACGATCACGCCGATTGCTGAGCCGAGCAGGCTAAGGGGGATCGCTGGTTGCGCGATCCACCGCAGATGCATGACCTTGAAGGCCACCACCACAATCACATCGAAGCCGAACAGCAGCGCCAGAGGCAGGCCGACGTACTTCGCCATCTGGCGCAGCGGTGGATGGTTGATCGTGATCAAGCGCCGGCTCCAACCGTCGATTCGAACTTGTTCTTCTGCTCGTCGTAAATGCGGACGTCGCCTTTGGCGATGTCATAGACCCAGCCGCCGACCGTAAGCTCACCTCGCGCCATGGCGCCTGCCACCGCGGGATGCGTCTTCGCGTGCGTCATCTGCATCAGCACATTCTGTTCGGTGAGATTGGGAAGCATATTCGCTTCGGGAGCAATCTCTCGCGTTACGCTCAGCGCGGCTTCGGCATTGCGCAGCCAGCGGCGGACCGTCGGCATCTTTTCGGTCGACTCTGGTTTGAGCATCGCCTTCATCGCGCCGCAGTCGGAGTGTCCGCAGATAACGAGGTGCTTAACCTTCAGGGCCGAGACCGCGTACTCAATTACAGAGGAGACGCCGCCGATCATCTCGCCGTAAGGGGGCACGAGATTGCCGATGTTGCGCATGACAAAGAGTTCTCCCGGCCCCGACTGCGTGATCAGTTCGGGATCAATGCGCGAGTCTGCGCAGGTAATGATCAGCGTATGCGGCTCCTGCGGCTTACTGACAGCTTCCAGATAGGTTTCGCGACGCTCGGGGTAGATCTCGGTCTGAAAACGGTGAATGCCTTGCTTCAGATGCTCGCGGACGTCCATGAACACTCCTTAGGAAATAGGGGCTGCTTGGCCATACTAACTGATGGATATATCACGGACTTAGGGAGCTGAGAGCCCATTCCTCAGGAGCTGCGCTTGCGGTAGTAGGTTCCCGCCGCGAAGAAGGTGGCTGCGAGCAGAAGGCTGACCAGGGCGTGCAGCCGCGAGCCGCTGTAGATCGCCAGCCAGGCGTTCCCCAGCCATACTGCGCAACCGATAAACCAGATGCTCACCATCCACGGCCTCATAGTAATGAGACGCAGGTGCAGGGCGCCGCGTTTTCGGACCTTGTTTTACACTTGATTAGGACTATTTCCAAGAAAAATCGCACATTTGCGAGGGAGCCCGAGCAGTTCATGTCACAGCGCACGTTCAGCATCATCAAGCCCGACGCCGTCCGTAAGGGGTACGCAGGCGCCATCCTGGCCGAAATCGAGAAGGCCGGATTCAAGATTGTTTCCATCAAGAAGATCTCCATCTCCAAGACGCAGGCTGAGGGCTTTTACTACGTCCACAAGGAGCGCCCGTTCTTCGGCTCCCTGACGGACTTCATGAGCTCAGGCTCCATCATCCCGATGGTGCTGGAAAAGGACAACGCGATCGCCGACCTGCGCAAGCTGATGGGAGCCACCAACCCGGCAAACGCCGAAGAGGGCACCATCCGCAAGAAGTTCGCCGGTTCGATCGAAGAAAACGCGATCCACGGATCGGATGCAGAAGAGACGGCCGCCTTCGAGATCGGCTACTTCTTCGCTGGTCTTGAACTGGTCTAAACGGATTCTCTAGAAGGACCTGCACAAAAAGGGGCGCTCCCGGAAGGGAGGTGCCCCTTTTTCAGCATCTTTCCTGTTGCTGTATCCCGGGAAGAGCGTGTAGTGGCGTTTTCATTTGAGAAAACGCCCATAGATGCACAAGCCCTACACGACAGGAAAAATGCTCTAGCGTTTCCGTAAAAGTTTTCAGAATGGGGCGATCACAGATTGACATCTGGTGCGTATTAAGAAATACCTACTAGTAGGTATTTTATTTGAGAGAGGTATTTCCCCTTATGTTCTGGCGCTCCGGAGCTTCTTTGCTTGTCCTGATACAGGCAATTCTTTTTCTTCCGCATCAGGCCTTCGCGTTTGCTGCCATTCAGCCGCAACGGCCTGTTACGTCGTCCCGTAAGCCATCGTCCGAAGGCTCATGGACGATCTCACACGCACAGCACGCGTACGGCCTTCCCGAGGTGAAACCGAAACAGAAGGGAACGCTCACCTTAGACAGCCAGAACATCACGTTTTCCGGCAAGGCCATCTATCGCATTCCGCGCACTTCGGTGATTGCCATCAGCGATGGATCGGAACGTGTTGAGATGTGGGGCATGAAGGGGCGTCTGCTGCGCATGGCGATTCCCAACGGCGGCGGGCTTGCGGCCGCCGGATTCATGCATCACAAGGAAAGCTCACTGACCGTCGAGTTCCGCGATCCACGCGGCGGATACCATGCAGCGGTCTTTGTCGTGCCGCCGGATGACGCTACGCTGGCGATGGCCACCTTCGCTCCGCATACGGATGACGCTGCCTCAGCGGAGCCGGTAGACATCACCGCCCCTGTTGCCAATGTGTGCGACGGCGCCACGGTAAAGCCGGGCGGTGTCCTGATTGCGGCTCCCGTCTGGGAGCAGGTGGAGGTGCCGGCGTCCTATCGCGCTCTTGTGTATGAACACCTGGTGGATCGTATGCGGCGCGTGCAGGGCGTAAGCCAGGTCTATCGCGAAGGAGAACCTGGAGCGCAGCGCGGTTGCCCGCAGTCGACGGTGCGCATCGCGATCGCCGGCTTCCGGCCGGGAAGCCAGGTCAAGCGGGCGATGATGGGGCCGGCAGGATTCTTCGCCGGCACAACACAGATGAACTTTCATGTCACGATGAGCGATCAGGCAGGCGTGTGGAACGTGGATGACGATGTGAAGGCGACTGTACGCGGCGAGTCCGAGAGCAAGAATATTGCCGACAGCGTGGCGAAAAAAGTCGCCAAACGCTACGCCTTAGAGCGAGCGAAGTTCGAAAAGAGCCAGATCGTATTTGCTCCAACCAGGAAAGCTAACTCACAAATATCGGCGGCACAGGGCCGCTAGAGCAAAAGACAAACGCCGCCTCTTCAGGGAGGCCACCCTGGCGGCGATACCAGCAACAGGGAAAACGCTCTAGCATAGATGACGATGACGGCAGTTAAACCGAATAAACACGAACTAAGAACGAAAGAGACACGCGAGCTGCTACTACGCTCTGCCGAGACCATCTTCGCCCGCGACGGCTATGAAGCCGCTGATCTTTCCGAGATAGCAGCCCTGGCAGGACGCACCAAGGGCGCAATCTATGCGCACTTCAAGAGCAAGGAAGATATCTTCCTTGCTCTGTGGGAACACCATGCATTGCGATATCGCACTCAGATGGAAGAGCGGCTCGCCCACTCCACCAGCGTTGAACAGAACCGCGAGACACTGCGAAAGTTCTATCTCGGCCTGTTGAAAGACAGAATCTGGGGTCAACTCATGCTGGAGTTCAAGCTCTTCTCGCTGCGTCATCCGGAGGCAAAAGAGAGACTGCAGCAGCGGCTGGCAAATCTGCATCCTGGCAGCCGTGAACAGCAACTGACTTCAATTCTTGGCTCCGCAGGAAGAAAGAAAGATGCGATCAGCAGAGCGTCTGCCGTCATGATGATTCAGCCGATAGTCTCAGCGCTCATTGTCGAATCGAGCCTCGACGAATCTTTTCTTACGGAAGAGATCCTGACGAAGGCAGTCGATCGAATCTTTGAGGCGTTGCTTCCGCCGGGGGCGTAGTGCCGTTCGACGTCCGCATCTGAGTTATGAAAACAGCTTTGTCGAAGTCCCATCTCTTATCAACGTCACAGATGGTTTTGCTTAAGGGCGTGGCTAAAGCTGTCTAGTCTCCAGAGATGGTTTACAGTTTGTCTCCACACATCCTTT
>JAEKKE010000180.1 GCA_019510535.1 Acidobacteriota bacterium | reverse complement strand
TCAGCAACTCCATACGACGGACAAAAACTCTTCCCTCAGATCCAGACAATCTAAAAAGAGAAAGTTCCCCTCTGGACACCCCTCAAAGAGAAAAAAACTTGCAACGTAAGAGAGAATCTGGGGCAACGCCCCAGGTCTCCGGCTAGTGAAATGGCAAGAGGGCTGAAGGCCCGATCTATAATTCCCAATCGTCGCAATGTCACGATCTCTCGCGTTCCTGCTTCCCCGCCTTCCTCACGAGGTACGAAATTGCATCCGATGAACAATACGTCTGGGATTGAAGACCCTTGTATAGAGCGGGCCTTCAGCCCTTTAACATCTTGTGGGTCATCAGACCTGGGGCGTTGCCCCAGGCTGGTATAGAACGCGCCTTCAGCGCTTATCCTGCTCGGATGTTCACCCTCGGCATTCCCCGGTGAACTTGTTCATTGGGGTGGGATGCTCACAGCATTAATCCCTAACAAGATCGCACTGCATCGGGAGCCTCTCGTTACCGATTCAGCCTCGCCGCGGCTCCATCCACCAGCGCCTGCAACAGTTCGTGCACATCAACACACCGCGCGAGGTTTGCGCTCTGACCTGCCCACAGAGCCAGCAGTTCCGCGTTGCCGGATTTCTGCGCATGAATCGTGAGATTACGCATCAGACTTCGCTGCAGTGGATAAGGCAGAATCTCCGTCCCTGGGTGATTCATCTGATCCATCAACTCGTTCCGGATACCGCGAGCGAGCCGTCCAGTGAAACCTCGGGTCAACCCCGTGCGCGCGGCTCTGCCATTGCGGATCGCTTCGCGATGCACTGGATGCGCACCGGACTCCTCACAGGCCAGAAACACCGTCCCCATCTGCACGCCTTCCGCACCGAGCGCGAAGGCGGCGGCTATGCCGCGTGCATCGGCGATGCCTCCGGCGGCGACGATCGGGACACTCACAGCATCGACCGTCTGCGGCACAAGCGAGATGGTGCCGGTCAACGAATCCTCTGAGGAACGCAGGAACGAACCACGATGCCCACCTGCCTCAAAGCCGGAGGCAACCACGACATCCACGCCTGCCTGCTCCAGAGCAATGGCCTCGTCCACTGTAGTGGCCGTGCCCATGATCACGATCTTCTGCCGGCGGGCTTCGTCGAGAATCTCTTTGGGCGGAATGCCAAAGATAAAGGAGAAGACCGGCACCTTCGCATCCAGCACGACACGCGCCTGGTCTTCAAACCGTATCGGCTTGTAGGGAGTGAAGACAGGCGCGGGTCCGCCGAGACGCTCGATATGAGGCGCTATCGCCGAGGCCGCGCGCTGGAATTCGGAGTCACCGGATGTGCGGGCGCCTTCATCCTCCATCGAGACCCAGAGGTTCATCGCGAATGGCTTCGTGGTCAGTGAGCGGATCTCCGCAATCACATCCTTGATCGCCTCGGGCTCCATGCCATGTGCGCCGAATCCACCAAGTCCGCCGAAGTTCGAGACAGCTGTAGCAAGCCGCTGGGACGAGAAGCCGCCAAGCGGTCCCTGGATGATGGGATACTCCACGCCCAACACACTGGAGACGCGAGTCTGATTCCACGGTATGGACACGATTCACCTCACAATGAAGGAAGAGGCGGACAGACCGCCTCTACCCGCTATGCTTTCACTTCAAATAAAACTTCCACCACCACCGGAACACCGAGCGGAAGGCTGGCCACACCGAGCACCATTCGTACCGGCAGCTTGTCCTCGCCGAAGACATCGCGCAACAGCTCCGATGCCGCATCGGCCACCTTCGCATGTGCGATGAACTCTCCCTCGGTGGCCATGTAGACCGTCAGCTTTACTACCCGGGTGACCCGATCGAGCGAGCCCAGATGATCCTTCGCCACTGACAGCACATTCACAGCTGCAAGGCGCGCCGCCTCGCGGCCCTGCTCTATATCAAGCTCTTTACCAAGCCGTCCGGTGAATCGCGGCGCGCCGCCAACCACTGGAAGCACGCCGCTCAGGTAAAGCAGGTCGCCGGCCTGGACGCTCTCCACATACGCGCCCAGCGGCCTGGGTGCGGGCGGAAGCTCGATGCCGAGCTCCGCAAGCCGGCGTTCCGCGGTCGCCGGCTGTGGACCCTTCGGGCTCACCACTTGCTTGCGTGCGCACCGCCGTCCACGTGCAGCACCTCCCCGGTTACGTTGCGGGCCTCGGTCAAATAGACCACCGCATCCACGATGTCACTCACGTCAGAGATGGTACCCATCGGCGAGAGTGTCTTTAGAAACTCCTTCGGGCTGTCTTTGTGCAGCGGAGTATCCACCGGTCCGGGCGCAACCGCGTTGAAGCGGATGTGCTGTGTCGCATACTCGCTTGCCAGACTGCGAACCACTGCCTCGAGACCTCCCTTGGTGATCATGGGCACCGAAGCCGTAACACCAGCAACCGGATTCGCCACCAGCGAGGTCGTGACGTTGACCACGCTTCCACTCAACTTCTGCGCGAGCATCTGCTTCACCGCACCCTGGGTCACATAGAGGAAGCCCTCGAGGTTCGTGTTCGAAAGCGCTTCGAAGTCCTCGGCCGTATAGTCGGTGAATGCCTTGGTGAAGAAGATACCGGCATTATTCACCAGCGCGTCGATCGATCCAAACTTCTTGATCGCGGTCTCCACTACCTTAGCCGCGACGGCGCTATCACCGATGTTGCCGTCCACCAGCGCAAGCTGAGCAGACTCCGTGTAGGCGCCCGACTTCGTAATGTTGCGCGAGTTGGCGACTACGTTATAGCCGCGATCGAGGAATGCCTTCACAACGCCTGCGCCGATACCCTGCGATGCTCCCGTAACGATGATTGTCTTCTGTTTGTTTCCCATTTCCTGCCTCCTGGCGGCTTCCTGTTCTGCCGCCGTACATAACAGCAGATTCCGATGCACCTGATATCGATGCGTCGCAAATTTCGATCAAATGATCGTCAATACCTATCGTTCTAAATATTTCATCTTCTGGCGGATCGCAGGTGACTCCTCGTCAAGCAGCTCCAGAAACAGCTTGAGCGCAACCGAGGGCTCCTGCTTGCGCCACATTGCAACAATGTCGACCCGCACCTCATCCGGTTGCAGCCGGAAGAACGAGACATTGTCTGCGCGCAGGTTGTGGGCTGACGCAGAGACGATCGCCACACCTTCCTCGGCCTCCACCGTCGACAGCACCGAGTGCATATTGTTCAGCTCGTTATGCAGTCGCGGTGAAAAGCCGTTGTCGTTGCAGACGCGGATGATGGTATCGAAGACTTCCGGAGAGCTTGCTCGCTGAAAGGTGACGATCCGCTCGCCTGCAAGGTCCGCGATACGGATACGCTTTGCCTTGACCTTGCGGCTTTTCGGCAACGCCACCACCAGCGGCTCGCGGAAGAGCAGGCGCGACACGTAGGACGCACTGCGATCGGCCGAAGGAGGACGCGTAAATCCGATATCAATCTCTCCTCGGTCGAACGCGAGATCCTGCCCGCTGGGCACGTTCTCTTCCAGCCGCAACACCACTCCGGGATGACGCGCTTTGTACTTGCGCAGCAGATCCGGAAGAAACTGGCAGGTGGCAAATCCCATAAACCCGATACCCAGTCTGCCGATCTCGCCCCTGGCCGCACGCTGCGCCGTGACGATTGCCCGCTCCGCCTGCGCCAGCGTCTTCAGTGCTTCTTCGTAGAAGACCTGTCCCTCCGGCGTAAGCCGCGCCACGCGTCCCTCACGCGAAAAGAGCTTGATGCCCAGCTCGTTCTCAAGATCCGCTACCGCCTGGCTGATGGACGGCTGTGCCACGTAGAGATGCCGTGACGCCTCGCGGTATCCCTTCCATTGGACCACCGCCGTGAAATAGCGAAGATGCCGCAATTCCATCTGATAGCCGCTCCCTATCGGTGGATATAAAGATACGGCTAATTGTGATCGCTTGTCTCGCGTGCTTGGGTGGGAGCAGCGGGCTTCAGCCCGCTGGTTAGGCCATCAAAACAATGGGCTTTAGCCCGGCGCCTTCTCTGCGAATGAGAAAAATGCCCAGGGCTAAAGCCCGCTTCTTTGTTGAGCCGGTAAACCGTGGGCTGAAGCCCACGGCTCCCACCCGGTCCCATCCAGCTTGGAAGATCGAGCTGAGAACTTGAAATCGATGCCTGGGATAAAGGCCGGGCCCATGTCCCTAAGGGGACATGGGGCACCCGGTGCAGAGGTTATCGAAGATCTATCTACTGCCCCGGCTCTTTCTTCATCTCCGCACTTGCCTTACGGAAGGCAGCCTCACCCGCAGTCGATACCTGAACCCACTTCTCATTCGGAGCGGCCTCAGCTTCATATGTGTCGTGCCAGTTCCACCACTTGTACGTCGGAGTCTGCGGATAGCCTTCGGGCGAATCCTCCCACACTTCCTGCCGGCCGAGCGGTGTGATGTCGAGATAGCTCCACACCGTTCCCATGGCCTCATCACCGCGGTTGTTGATGTAGTAGGTACGGAAGATCTTCTCGCCATCGCGAATGAAGACGTTGTGGCCGTGCCACTCATCGACTCCGAAGTCTTTATCGAAGCTGTCGGTGATGGTGTACCAGGGCATCTCCCATTCCATGCGCTTCTTCAGGCGGGCAATATCCGCCTGCGGAGCCCGCGACGCATAGGCAAGCGTCGTATTGCGTGCATTGAGATGCGCCAGATGACCAACCTGATCGGCGCCCAGCGAGCAGCCGCGGCAGGCATGGTCGGGCCAGCCAAAGACTCCCGGTTCATAGAAGGCGCGATAGACGATCAACTGTCTGCGGCCCTCGAAGAGATCAAGCAGGCTCACCTTGCCCTGCGGGCCGTCAAACATGTACGTCTTCTCGACCGGCATCCACGGCATGCGCCGGCGCTGCGCAGCGAGCGCATCCCGCGAGCGGGTAAACTCCTTTTCCTTCACCAGAAGCTGCCGCCAGGCAGCCTCCCACTCCTGCTGTGACACGGTTGGAGGTGTCTTCATCCCGCGCACCTCTGTCTCACCGCTGCCGGTTGTCTGTGCCTTCACTGCGGTCGTCATCTGTGTGTCTCCTTCGTTGCTTCCGTTGCGATCCTTGGAACAATCTTGATGGAAAGCTGGCCCAGGCTGAGAGTGACAAGTCTGACGCGATTTTTCGGAGATTGGCCGTTTCCTGTGAGCCCTTGATTTGTCATGCGTAGCCCACCGATTCGAGCTCCGCTCGATTTGACATATTCCTATATGGGAATATAGCGTTCTCCTCATGGCAAGAGCGAGCACAACCTCGGACGCATTCAACGCAATCGCTGAACCCCGCCGCCGCGAGATTTTGAGTTATCTTGCCGGAATCGAACGGCCGGTGGGAGAGATTGCGGAGGCGCTCGGTCTGGAGCAGCCCTCAGTCTCGAAGCACCTGCGTGTGCTGAAGGATGTTGGGCTGGTCCGGATGCGTTGCCAGGGCCGCCAAAAGCTTTACCGCACCAACGCCGAAGCAATACGGCCGTTGCACCAGTGGGCCGCAACCTTCGAGCGCTACTGGCAGCACCAGTTGACGCGCGTGAAGGCACGCGCCGAAGCTATGGCTCGCCAGGGATCACCGCAGTTGGATTCCGCGAAATCTAAGGAGAAATAGAGATTATGATGCCCACCGAACTGGCTCTCGAAAATCTGACCGTCACCATCAATCAGGAGATTCACGTCGAGGCTCCCATCGATGTCACCTTTGCAGCACTGCTGGAGCAGTTGGGCCCTGGCAATGAGACTCCCGACGGCAAGTCGCTCAACATGAAGATCGAACCGTGGCCGGGCGGACGCTGGTACCGCGATCTGGGCGACAACAACGGACACTTCTGGGCCAACGTGCAGGCCATCAAACGGCCTTCCCTGCTTGAGTTTTCCGGCCCCTTGTTTGCATCGTTCCCCATGGTCTCGAACGTGCAGTATCGTTTGAGCGAGGTCGATGGCGGAACCCTAATTGCCTTCCGTCACAGCGCGCTCGGCTTCATTCCCGATGACGTGAAGGCGGGGATGAATAAAGGCTGGGCTGAGATGCACGAAGGTATTCGCAAGCTGGCCGAGGCCGCCGCAAGCAAATAGCAGCGGCTTCACTCATTCACCGTATCGATACAGACCTGAAAGGAAACACCATGTCGATGGCAGCATCCCTACTCGCAGAGTTTGAATCGCAGGCGCCGGTCACGCGGAAGTTCCTCGAGCGCCTTCCCGAAGACAAGCTGACCTGGAAGCCTCATAACAAATCGATGACCGCCGGCCAACTGGCCTATCACCTTGCCTTCGTACCCGGGGGAGTTGTCCAGGGCGCACAGAAAGACCAGATCCCGCCGCCAGGATTCCAGTTCCATCAACCCGCAAGTCTGCAGGAGATTTTCGACACCCTCGACCGGAGCATCGCCACCGTACGCGAAGTTCTGCCCAGCTTCGATGATGCGACCATGAATGCAACCTGGCGCATCGTTGACGGCGACAAGGAGATCGCCGCCATGCCCCGCGTCGCCTTCCTGCGCAACATCATGCTCAACCACTGGTACCAGCACCGCGGCCAGTTCTGCGTCTACCTGCGCCTGCTCGACATCCCTGTTCCCTCAAGCTGGGGACCTAGCGGCGATGAACGCTCCGCTCTCCAGCCGGAACTCCAGACCGCATAAGTCGTACCCACGGCAGTGATTCGGCGCAGGGCCCGGATCACTGCTGACGGGCTGGTTCAAATAGCTCGATAGGATTGCCATCGGGATCTTCGATTTGGATCTGTTTGCCGCCAGGGCCAACCTCCATTTCGTTTCTGAACCTCAGGCCCGCTTTTTTCATATCGGCAATATGCGCAGCCAGATCCTGAACGTGAAGAACCACGCGGTTCCAACCTCCAGGCTCCTGCTCACGTCCATCGGGAACAGGCCTGGAACCAGATGCGCCCGGACCACTCAAGATAAGTTTGAGCTCTCCAAGCGATACCTGCCCAAAAGCGGGCGGGGACTGCATGTCCAGACTGAACCCAAGCGTCTGGGTATAGAACACAATCGCGCGTTGAACATCTTTGACCTGATACCGAACGCCCCAAAAACCCAAGATTGAGTCCTGCGCGGCGCCAGTTGATTCGGACTGTTCCCTTGCATTTTGTATGGAAGCCATCGATGGATACTCCAGTTCGTGTTCGCACTGACGAGGTCAACACATATTCGTTTCGTCTGGATCCCTTCGCTGCCGGGTTGTGGCCAGGTGACGCAGTTTGTCCGGATTACGCACGATATAGAGCGCACGTATTACGTCACCGTCGATCTCAAACGCCGTTGTTTGTACAGGGCCGCCGGGTGAGTCCACAATGACACCGGGCAGGCCATTGACGGTTCCAAAGCGCAGCCTGAAATCAGGCTGCCACCATGCGTCGGGACGTTTACGCGTCACCTCGACCAGGAAGTGGGCCACGCGCTCAGCACCGTCGATCGCGTTCAACGCCGAACGTACCTTTCCTCCGCCATCAGTTACGATGCGGGCATCACTTGCGAGCAGCTGCATCAGCATATTGAGGTCGCCGGCCTGAGTTGCCGCGGCGAATGCAGACATGAGCTGCGCATGTTTCTTATCGAGGCCGCCGGAACCTGCCGACGGTGAGGTGATGCCGCGTGGACGTGCAACGCGTACATGTGCGCGTGCACGCGTAGCGAGCTTTCGACATGCTGCCTCGCTTCGATCCAGCGCCGCGGCTACTTCGCTGAAGGAAAAATCGAACACGTCGTGCAGCAGGAAGGCAGCGCGCTCAAGCGGCGAAAGTGTTTCAAGGATCAGGAGCAACGAAATAGACAGATCCTCGGCTAATTCCGCGCGACTGTCGGGCGCAAGCGCTGCTGTATCGAAAACCGGCTCCGGTAGCCAGGGTCCAACATATTCCTCTCGCCGGGCGCGAGCGGAAGTTAGCATGTCGAGGCAAATTCGCGTGGTGGTCGTCATAAGAAACGCCCGTGGATCCAACACTCTATTGCGATCAGCCGCATGCCAGCGCAAATAGGCCTCCTGCACCGCATCTTCAGCATCAGACATCGCGCCCAGCATACGGTAGGCGAGACCGAGCAAGCGACGGCGATGCGGTTCAAAGGTCTCAGCAGGATTCGACATCGCGCGGGTAGAACTCACGTTGTGTATTCCGGCCCTGACGTGGTTCGGCCAGAGCGGGTCAGGGCCAGCCCACCAAGCGTAGTAGCGACCAAACCTAATATGAGTGCCACAGCGCCTCCTATAACTCCGTTGCCGCTCCCCGGCCCACCATTGGCCACAGCCAAGTTTAGCCCGCCATTGATCGAAGCGATGACTCCGGCTGCGAGGGCCGCAATGGCTCTGCGACGGCTGGCGACAGTACCGATACGACTGGCCGTGCGAGCCAGGTTCCATCCACCGATTACCACCCCGGCTAATGCCAGCAAAGCTGCCGCAGTGGCCCAGAGCCGGCGCGGGGTCGGACCTTGTACCGTAGTGGCCGCCGGTTCGGAAACGTGCGCGCCTACCAGCGCCAAATGTATGAGCACCCCGAACAGACCCGCTGCGGCCAGGCCGACAAGAATGATCGTGAAGGTTCGTTTCATAAATTTCCCGTTGTCTCTCCGATGGTAGGACGGGATAGGCCCCCGGAATGTGACATCACTATGTGACATCACTGAGCGCTTCCACTGCTGTTGGGTATCAGAAAGGGGCGTGAAGGGTGTTCCGCGCACGGATACGCTGCATATCAGGCTCCATCTTGTCAGCTTCTTATCAGGCGGCTGCCGCTGCATTTTGTGACGCTTTGTCCGGATGACTGCCGAAATGGGGCGAGAGCATTCGTCATTCTTCTCCAAAAAAATTGCGACCATAAAAGTACGATCATAATCCTATAGGTATTGCTCGGACTCTATAGCTCCTAAAGGACTTTTATGAAACTCACCGGTCGCACCATTCTCGTCACTGGAGGTTCGGCCGGTATTGGGCTGGCCTTCGCTCTCAAGTTCTTAGAACTTGGCAATCAGGTCATCGTCACCGGTCGGCGCCAGTCGGTGCTTGACGAGGTAAAAGCGAAGTATCCAAACCTTCACACCATTCAAAGCGACGTCGCCGACCCGGCCCAGATTGCCACGCTCGGATCACGCATCGAGAAGGACTTTCCCAGGCTCGACGTATTGATGAATAACGCCGGCATCTTTCTGCCCAGGAACCTGACGGCTTCGGCATCGGACCTCGATGGCTTGATGACGGAAGTAAACATTAACGTCGGTGGAGTGATTCGGACGACTTCGGCGCTTATTGACGTCCTGACGGCGAATAAGGGTACGGTCATCAACGTATCCTCCGGTCTGGCCTTCGTGCCGTTACCCGCCGCACCGATCTACAGTGCCACCAAGGCAGCTATCCATTCGTATACGATCTCGCTTCGGTTTCAATTAGAGGCGACCGGCGTAGAGGTTATCGAGCTGATGCCGCCTGCCGTGAAAACAGATATGACGACAGAGCTTGTGGAGGGCGGCGCGAGTGCGATCACGACCGACGACCTGGTGAAGCAGTCCTTTTCGGCCCTGCGGTCTGGTTCCCTTGAGATTCATCCGGGACAGTCCAGAATGTTGGCACTCCTGAGCCGGCTGGCCCCGAGTTTCATCAACAGGCAGCTCTGGAAGGCGTCGAAGCCTCTCGTGCCGGCCAAGGCGTCATGACTCCGTGGCGCGCTTGCGTCACACTCCGGATCCTCTCTTACGTTCGTAAGATGAAGAGTAGGGACAGTGAAGAGAATGAGATACGAAAAGGGACACAAAGATGCCACGCGTGATCGCATCCTGGACGTTGCTGCACGACGATTCCGCCAACAGGGTATCGCGGCCTCAGGCGTTGCGGGCATCATGTCCGATGCCGGCCTGACAAATGGGGCCTTCTTCGCCCATTTCGCGTCCAAGAACGACCTGATCGCGAAGAGTCTCGAACGGACCACCGACGAACAGTGGCAGCAGTTCGAGAAAGCTCTGGAGGCGGGACACCTGATGGAGATCGTACGTTCGTATCTGTCCGAGGGACATCGGGATCATGCCGATGCCGGGTGTCCTTCGGCTGCGCTTCTTCCTGAAATCTCGCGCCAGGATCGTGCCACACGACGCAGCTACACTGCTTCGGTGAAAAGACTATTGAGCTCAGTGGAGAAGCAATTACCCAGTATTCCGAAGGGGCCAAAGGGGCGGGAAATCGCCATCGGCCTCTTCGGCCTGCTGATTGGCACGATCCAGCTCTCCCGGGCCGTGGATGACGCTTCCCTTTCAAAAGGAATTTTGACCGCCGGCGCGCGTGTCGCGACCATGCTGATCGAATCATCCTTGCAAGCTGCAAAGACTTAATGAATGACATTGGGAGTTTCCGGGGCGCCTTCTACCGGCTCGCTGATGAAAGCGATGATGAATCGATGCGCGGAGGTGTAGTTACCAGCCATCGTTCTCCCAACCAGGTCAGAGCAAAAGCCGACCGCACCAGCGTGGCGACGAAAACAATAGCTAGAACAAACAGAAGCGACGCGTGAATGACTGTCCCCTTAACGCCCCAGCGTACTCACTCGGAGCAGAGGGCCAGGCGCTCTGATTCAACCATACTGGGAAGCCAGGGAAGCCTTACAGCCGCTAATGACGCTCCCGGCTAGTATCAGTACTTGCGACTCGCTCAACAGTAAAAGTATTCTGAGTCCCGCTCTGAAAGGGTGGCTATGAGGAAAATTGTCTGTGGCTTCGCAGTACTGTTGTTTGGATGTGGGATGGTGAACGCGCAAACCGCGGCCACTGCGGCATCAACTCCTTCAAAGCCTCAGAACCCCTTAGCGAGCGCCGGTATATTTCCGTACGACCAGATGACGGTACGGAAAACTGCCAATGGAACCGAAAGCCGAAACGCCTTCACGGGAACCCTGGCTACAGGAGAAACGCTGGCTGTGCATGAATCCATGCAACCAGCCGGGACGCCGCCAGTGGAGCTTCACAGAATCGGCCATTCCGAGCTCATCGTAGTGCAGGAAGGCACCGTGGCATTCGAGCATGACGGGAAAGAGGAGAGGGTAGGACCAGGCGGTTTAGTGTACGTCGCCTTGGGAACCGTTCACAGAATTAAGAATGTTGGCGATATGCCTGCCAAATATGTGGTCATCGCGATCGGTGGCGACACTAAGAAGTAGCGGCCGGAGCATTTTCCCAGTAGGCTTCGCCTTCGCCGCACGGATTTAGCCCCGCGGGAATCACAGAATGGATCGTGATCGGTCGCAGGCAACGATAACCTCGATTGCGTCATCACAAAGAAAGCGTCATGTCTCCCTTGTCTCCGAAAGCCATCGAAATGCTGCGCACTACCATGACACAAGTGGAGGGCCAGGCGGGCTTAACCTCCGATGACCCCGCACTTCTAGAGTTCAAGCGTTCAGTCATGCTCAATGTCGCGGCCTTAGAGATCGCAGGGACAGAGGGGATCGCCTCTTCCAAAACTGCGGATGCGTCCAAAGCGAGCGATTCCCCATCCGATAACGCGGCATAGAGCCTTCTGCATTCAGTGGCCATTTTTCGTAATGAAAACGCCACAGCCCCTTGCGGCAGGTAAGTGCTTCGCACCGTCCTCGGAACGCTTTCCTGATTCACTGTACTTTCACAATCACTCCGTACGCAGCGCGCGTATCGGATCGGTGTTGGATGCCATCCTGGCCGGAATCATGCTGGCGACAAAGGCACTCAGGATCAGCACCGCGGATGCGATTAGGAAGATCGCCGGGTCATACCCGCTTACCTGGTAGAGCTGTGATTGCAGATAGTGTCCGCTCAGGAATGCAATTGGAGCGCCCAACAGTAGGCCGGCTGCGGTTTGCAGCAGAGCTCCGCGCAAGATCATGCTCATCACCTGGCCGCGGTCGGCGCCGAGAGCGATACGAAGGCCGATCTCCGGGATTCTTCGCGCGACGGAATAGGCGGTGACTCCGTAGAGACCAATGGACGCTAGCAGCAGAGCCAGTCCACCAAAGATGGACGTCAGCCGAACGACCAGCTGTCTCTGTGTAAAAGAGTTGCTGATCTGATCCTGATAGGTCGTGATGCGCGTAATCGGAATCCCCGCATCGACCTGTTCGATGGCATGACGCATGGCCACCGCCGCCGCCGCAGGGTCACCGTTATACCGGACGATGATGTTCGCGGCAAAGTGCTTGAACTCCGCCGCTTTGTTCGACTGCTCAATGATCGCCGCGGTATATGGCTCGCTATTGAAGGTCGTAATCTGTGACATCGGAATGAAGTACATCGGCTGGGGGCCTCTCGACGGATCGCCATAGTTGGCGTCGTCGACCACGCCCACGATTTCATATTCCTGCGCCATATCCACACCCGGGCCGAAGTGCATGCCGAGCGCCGGCGCGTCCTGCAGCACCCGGTGAACGAACTCGCGGTTCACGATGGCCACATGCCTGCTGCCGGGATTGTCATGCTCTGTGAACGTTCTGCCCTGCAGCAGCGGAGTTCCTATCGCGCTGAAGTATCGAGGGCTGATCAGGCTGTAGCCGGCGCCTACCGTACGCTCGGGATGCGGCCCGGCGGCGTTTAACCCCGTTGCCCATCCCATGAATGTCATCGGGCCGTAGGTCGCATAGGCCATATCGTGCAAGGCTGGCGCAGCCGCGAACGTTTGTTCGAGGTGGCGATAGAGCCCTTCGAGCTGCGGGTAGGTGTATCCGGCAGCCGGCAGGTCGATAAAGGCAATCAGCCGGCCCGTCGTCTCGAACCTGAGATCCTGATGCTCAAGACGCTGCAAACTGCGAAGGAACAGGCCAGCGATACTAAGCAGCGCCACCGAAAGCGCTGTCTGTAGGATGACGAGCGCGCGCTGCAGCCCTCCGGAATTTCCAGTGGCGCGATTGGCCGCGCGAAGCGCATCCGCGGGATCCGCATTCGAGGCGATGAAGGCCGGCGCGATGCCGAACAGGATGCCGGTCATCGTCGACGCAACGATAGAGAAAGCCAGCACCGGCAGCGAAGGCAGCGGAGAAAGCGGCATAATCGTCACGCCGCGCATCGCCAGCGCCAGCATTCCCTTCACGCCGAGATAGGCGACGCCAATTCCCATCACTCCTCCCATCAGGGCAAGGAGCATGGCCTCGATCAGCATCTCCCGCACCAGGCGTACACGCGAGGCGCCCAGGGCGGCGCGGACACTCAGCTCCTGCCTGCGGGCCACACCGCGCACCAGCATCAGGTTGGCCAGATTCGCACAGGCGATTAACAGTACGAAGGCTGCGGTTAATTGCAGCATCAGCAGGCTTGTCTCATAGCTGTCTCGTAGCTCGTTAATGCCGTCTGCTGCCGGAGCAAGCTCTGTCGACTCTCGGGCGATCTCTGCAAGAGTGTGACCTGAGCGGACATCAGGATTGGACATCAGCCATGCGGTCAGGCCGCTGCGGACGGCACTCTCCACGATAGGCACATTCTTCTTCTCGGGAATGCGCAGCATAATCCGCAACCATTGGCCATTCGGTGCTTTGTAGAGCTTTCGCGTGGGGTTGAAGATGGGCTCCTGCGCCAGCGGAATCCAGACTCCCGGCGGGTCACTCATATTCCGCTCGCCAAGAAAGTCTTTCTGCGCGATGCCGACGATGGTGACCGGATGTCCGGTCATGATTACGGTGTCTCCCACGATGCCTGGATCACTATGGAACTTCGACTTCCAGATCGCATAACTGATAACGGCGACAATGGGAGCTCCCTCGCGGTCATCGTCTGCGGTTAACAACCTTCCCGCATAGGGTGTTACCCCAAGAACCTCGAAGTAGTTCCCCGCCACATGCCGCATGTCGAGCGGCTGGGCATCAGTGTCGCCCTGGCGATGCGCACTCACCTTGGCGTTGCCAGCCTGCATCGCTGTCATAGCGGCCATGCCACCGACGCGTTCGCGCATGGTCCGGTAGATGTCGTACGAGAAGATGCTCCAGTGGCCCTGATCGCCTCCACCAATGCAACACTCGCTTTCTTTGCCAACCTTATAGAGCTGCTCCGGATGCTGCACCGGCATTGCTTTCAGAATGATCTGATATGCCAAAGTGAAGATCGCCGTTGTCGCGCCGATTCCCAGCGCCAAAGTCAACAAGGCTGTAGTCGTAAATCCAGGCGAACGCCTGAGTCTCCGCATTCCATGACGCACGTCCCCAACGATGTTGATCATCACGCTCTCCACTGAAGCCGAAGGCAGGCTCTTCCAGAAAACGACAAGCAAGGAAAAGACCATCTGTCGGCCTCAATTAAATCCCAGAAACAGCCTGTTTGCCGATGCCTGAAGTACGGCGGGAACCTCCAGGTGTCCAATATCGAAAACGGTGTCCGCTCGTGAACACCGCGCCCCGGCTCAAAGGAACTGGTGAAACCCCACGGCGAGACGTAGAATGGCGCGGCATGAAACAGAGTGCTCCCGAATCGGTAGACGAGTACATTGCCGCACAGCCTGAAGCGGTTCGGCCGAAGCTTGAACAGGTACGCAACGCGATCCGGGCGACGGTGCCGGAAGCCGTGGAGGGCATAGGGTATGGCATGCCCGGATACAAGCTACATGGAAAGCCTATGCTTTACTTCGCCGGCTTCAAAGGACACTATTCCCTGTTCGCAGCGTCAGGGACCTTCTTTGCGGCACTCGGAGATGAACTCAAAGGCTATGAACTGCGAAAAGGGACGATTCATTTCCCACTCGACCAGCCGGTCCCGGTAAAACTCATCCGCCGGATTGCCAAACTGCGCGCGGATGGAATCGCAGCCGCGATCAAAAAACCGCCTGCCGAGGAGAAAAAACGCAAGTCAGCACCCGTCAGGAATTGAACGTTTGCTTCACAGGGGCAAGCGCCAGAAGCGCCACACCAATAAGGATAAGAACAGCCACACCGATCAGTTCTACGCGTGCGACCATGTGGCGCATCGCCTGGGTGCCCATCAATGCGGCATGGGCCAGGCTTGACCAGGCTGTGAACGCGATCAGGCTGCGATGTGCGGAAGGATTGCGGGCCGCGATCAGAAGGAAGATCCCAAGGGTGACGTAGAGGGACAGCATCATGGAGAGCGCTGGTTCCTCCCGGATGAAGATCACCATGGGATAGGCCAGCGCCACGAAGATGATTCCGACCAAGACCAGCACGATCTTGAGAGCTTTCATGCCTGTCAGTTGCCGCGCGCGGCGGCTTCCAGCGCGGAGATATCCAGTTTGACCATTCCCATCATTGCTTCCATGGCTTTAGGATGGTTGATCAGCTCGCCGATATGGCGCGGAACGATCTGCCAGCATAGACCGAAACGGTCTGTCAGCCAGCCGCAGGCCATGGTTTTCCCGCCGCCCTCCAGCAACTTGTCCCAATAGGTGTCGATCTCCGCCTGGGTGTCGCAGCGGACGAAGAACGAGAATGCGGGTGTGAGCTGATGCGCGGGACCGCCGTTCAGAAAGACCATCTCCTGCCCTTCGAGCTCGATGGTGATCGTGGCCGTCTTCCCTTCGGGCCAGGGGCCTACTCCTTTCGAACGCAGTTCATCGATCTTGCGCGCGTGGGGGAAGACGCTCAGATAAAACGCGGCTGCTTCTTCAGCGTTGTCATTGAACCAGAGGAAAGGCGCAACTTTGTTCATGGCAGGAATATTAGAGCATCTTCCCGGTTGCCGGGTATTCCGGTTTGATGACACGATAAACCCCGAAATCGCCACTTCTCCTATGGACATTACAAAGGAGTGGTGATATTCCTTTGGCATATCCAAAGGAGCGCTGCAAGATGGCTGCGGACAAATCGGAAGTTCTTCAGGGAACCCTGGATCTCATGATCCTGAAGACCCTGCACGCCCTGGGTCCGCTGCATGGCTTTGGCATTGCGCGGCGTATTGAACAACTCAGCGACGACGTCCTGACGTTGAACGAAGGAACGGTCTACACGTCTCTGCTGCGGCTGCAGCAGAAGAGCTGGATCGCCAGCGAATGGGGCGTTTCGGAAAACAACCGCCGCGCGCGTTTTTATCAGATCACCAAGCGGGGCCTCAAGCAGCTCGCCGTCGAGACTGAGAACTGGGAGAGAATCTCCGGCGTCATCGGCCGCGTGCTCGCGCTTGAAACGAAGGTCGAGCCATGATGATGGAGGTTCGAGGGCAGCTCGAATCTGGTGAGAGCCGTGGCCTTCAGAAGCCCACTTACTTTTAAGCCTTTACCAGCGGGCTGAAGCCCGCTGCTCCCACCCGCTGGGCTATTTCAGATCTATCGAATTTGTCGATGCACCCTAGCGTCCTGAGCACAAAAATGGTGTCATCCTTCACGTAGTGAAGGACCTGTTTTTTCAACGTTTCGGTGGCAAGGCCGTTCGTGATCTCTGTCGCAAATTTTAGATTCCCCACCCTAGCCCCGCGGCAGGCAGCCCTTCATTGCTTCGTCAACGACTTTCCGCCGTGAGCGGCCAGCAGGCGAGGCAGGACTACGGTGGCCATGATCTTATTTGGTGCCGATCCGCCTGCGTTGTAGGAACCCGCCGTGAAGACTGCGACAAAGTCATATTCAGGCAGCACGAAGATCTTCTGTCCTCCATTGCCCTGCGCTGCTCCCATGTAGACGCGTTCCGCGCCCGATGGCATCGTAACCGCCAGCCATGGACGCCACCAGAAGTACCCATAACCGGAATCGTCCACCGTGCTGATGGCCGACAATGCATCGTGGACATAAGCGGCCGAGAGAACCCGTCTACCCTGCCATCTGCCGCGATCCTTGAACAACACACCGAGCTTCAACATGTCCCGTGGACGAAGGTGAATCTGCGAGAACTCTTTGTTCGCGTTCGTGAGATTGAAGTTCCATGTGTACTGGGAGCGCGCGATCCCGAGGGGACGGAAGAGGTTCTTCTGCGCGAAATCCGGCAGATACATCTTCGTCGTGTTCTCAATCATGCGGCCTGTCACCGCGACTCCGCCGGAACAGTAGAAACCCTTTGTTCCTGGATCGTTGATCATGGGAAGGTCCAGGGTTGCCTTTACCCAGTCAGGCTTTTCGTCGATGACGACCTCGTTCCCAGGCGATTTGCTGTCGTGATCGTTGCACGCGAGACCGGACTGCATCGTAAGCAGATCGCGTAGCGTGATCTTCTGCTTACGGGGGTCCGGATTGTCATAACTGCTGTACTTCATCTTCGGGAGTACAGCTTCGTTCACGTTCGAGATAGCTCCCCGATCGATGGCGATGCCTGCCAGCGTAGCAACGACTGACTTCGTGGCGGAGCGAAGCTGATGCTGGCGTTGCCAGTCGTATCCATAGAAGTACTCTTCGAAGACCAACCTGCCATGCTGGTAGAGCAGCACACTGTGAACGTCTTCCCATGTCTCATCCAGAATGCCGGCAACAATTTTCTCGGCGGCTCCTGAGCCAAGATCGGACTTTGCAATGTCACCCACGGCAATTCCATCATGGCGGTCGATAGGAATTTTGTAGGAATAACTGCGATCGCTATTTGCACGCGGCGCAGCAAGAACGGCGCCGCCAGGAGAGGGTGTCGGTGAAAGCCGGCGATAGAACTGTCCCTGTTCCTCGAACCCGACGACGTTCCCGGCGGCGTCACGGCGAAAGATGACAGGCTGCCGTGCGCCATTCAGGAAGGCATCATCGCTCTGGCGAGGAAGCCTGTACTTCGCTTCGTCCACTACGGCAAATAGATCTTTGCCCGCAATGATATCGATCTTCGTACTTCCCTTGTATTCATAGACACCGACGAAGTCGTTCAGTTCGGCAGGCTTGGTCTGTGCCGCCGCATTGAGACAAAAAGCAGCAGACAGCAACAGCGCGGTTAGAGCATTTTTCCTGTAGGTGTAATGCCGGGCTTCCGCGGGCGTTTTCCGCAATGAAAACGCCGCTGCACGCTTCTCCCGGGATACCCCGCAACCGAAAAAATGCTCTAACCGATACAAGGTCCCCTCCGAAAACGGCCGCGTCATTCTATAGGTGCCCTCTAACGAAAAACTATGCAAATTGTCCTAGGAAGCCCTTTTCCCCGGTGTTGCATACTTGCTGGGTTGCGATTTCGACCTGATGAGGTTGCCCCGTATGCGAGTGAAGTGGATGTGTCTGTCGTTGCTTGGTGTTCTTTCCGTGATCGCGCAGGCCCAGGGAACGGTTCCGGTATTTCAGTACACAGCGGGTAACCAGACCTTCACCCTTGCCGGCGGCGACCCGGCGAAGGCAACAACGACGCGCATCCCCGTAACGCTGGTGCCGCTGAAGCTGAGCTTCCCCGGCAGCCGCCCTGGTCTACTGCCGCGTGTGCTGGACGCCACTGCGGACGTACCCTCGATCACAGCCTCGCCCATCTTTCAGAGCTTTGCATTCCCCGCAAGCGGTAACACCCAGTACACCGATGCCCTGCTGCGTAGTACGGTTGCCAGCACGGCGGCTGGACATACGCTGCTGGAAAAGCCTGTCATAAAGGCTATCTCGATCGAGATCCCCGCCGGCCATGGCTATGTGCTGTCTTCGAAGAAAGACGGTGGCCGGGTCGCCGTCGTCGATATGCAGTATGTGCAGCACGAGCTCTTCAAGCAGCTCCCGAAGCAGGATGGCCGCCTAGTGTTGGCAGTGACACATAACGTGACCTTCTTTGCAGAGGCGGATGACACCATCTGCTGCGCGACCGGGACGCATGGCGTCGATAAGACAACGGGGACCTCCTTTGTGCTTGGGTCGTACTTCGCGAAGACGCCTGCCATCGTGCGCGAGCGCGATATCCAACCGCTGACCCAGCAGCTTGCGGAGTTCTTCAACGATCCGCTGCATGATCCCCTAACCCAGGGCAACAAGCCGACCGGCAATGTCGTACAGACAGGCTGGGCTATGGCGACAGGCGCCTGCGGAGGCCGCGGCATCGGTTCAGCCTACTTCCTGCTGCAGCCGACGAATACCAATCACAAGAATAACTTTCCCTTCGCTGAACCGTTTGTCGCGAAGCAATACCATCTGAGCAATGTGGCGCTTGTTCCGTGGTACACCGGCGGGAGTGGAACCTATAGTTTTCCTGACAAGAACGCGCTGCCGGCTCCGGCAAAGCCATGCGGTGCACGACGTCCGGATAACTCCACCAGCGGCAGCGTACCCACCGCTGCCGCGATACCGAACGATCAACCTGGCACGCATCGGCTGATCGGCTACTGGAACGGTTCACGCGATTTCAAGCTGACCGACGTTGCGCCGCAGTGGGACATCATCATTGAGGCATTCGCCGTGCCCGACCACTCGGCTCCGGAAGGCACACTGAAGTTCACGCCACCGAATGGCTACACACCTGAACAGTTGCAGGCCGATATTGCCCAGATGAAGTCGAAGGGCA
>JAEKKE010000484.1 GCA_019510535.1 Acidobacteriota bacterium | reverse complement strand
CCGAAGCTGTGGAATGCCATCGGCACCGGGATCGGAATATTGATGCCAACCATGCCCGCCTGCACCGAGCGTGCGAACTCGCGGGCCGTGTCACCATCGCGCGTGAAGATGGAGGTGCCATTGCCGAACTCGTGTTCGTTGATCAGCTCCAGCGCTGTCTTGAAGTTGTTGGCGCGCACCAGTCCAAGCAACGGTCCAAAGATCTCATCGTTATAGATGTTCATCTCCGGCTTGACGTGGTCGAAGATAGTGGCTCCCATGAAGAAGCCTTCGCCCTTGGGCAACGCACTCTTCCGCCCATCCACGACCAGCTCGGCGCCTTCCTTGGTTCCTGTATCGAGATATCCGCTGACGCGTTCGAGGTGAGTCTTGGTAACGAGCGGCCCCATGTCGGCATCGCGGTCTGTACCGGGAAGGATCTTGAGCTTTTCAATGCGCTCGATGATTTTGTCCCGCAAGACGTCGGCCGTTTCATGGCCGACCGTGACGGCAATCGAGATAGCCATGCAGCGCTCACCGGCAGATCCATAAGCCGCGCCCACCAGGGCGTCAGCTGCCTGATCCATATCGGCGTCAGGCATTACGATCATGTGGTTCTTCGCTCCACCCAGAGCCTGCACGCGCTTTCCGTGCGAGGTTCCCTTGGTGTAGACGTACTGTGCGATCGGAGTCGATCCGACAAAGCTGATCGCTTTGACGTCAGGGTGCTCCAGCAATCCATCGACGGACTCCTTATCCCCATGCAGCACGTTGAAGACACCGTCCGGAAGTCCCGCTTCTTTGAGAAGCTTGGCCATCAGGATGGAGGCGCTGGGATCGCGCTCGCTCGGCTTCAGAACGAAGGTATTTCCGCACGCCAGCGCGATGGGAAACATCCACATGGGAACCATCGCGGGAAAGTTGAAGGGAGTAATGCCGGCGACTACACCGAGCGGCTGCCGCATGGACCAGCTATCCACATCGGAGCCCACCAACTCAGAGAACTCGCCCTTGATCAGGTGCGGAATGCCGGTGGCGAACTCGATCACCTCCATACCCCGAGTCGCCTCACCTTTGGCGTCTGAAAGCACCTTGCCATGCTCCGAGGTGATGATCTCGGCAAAACGGTCCATGTTCTTTTCGAAGAGCTCGCGGAAACGGAAGAGCACGCGTGCCCGCCGCAGCGGAGGCTGTGCCGACCAGCCGGGGAAGGCCTCCCGCGCTGCAGCAACGGCTGCTTCCAGCTCCTGCCGGCTGGCCAGCGGAACTTTGGCTTGTACGTGGCCGGTAGCCGGGTTATACACGTCGCCGAACCGGCCGGATGTGCCTGCCCGCTCTGCTCCGCCAATCCAATGTGTAATCTCGCGCAGCCCGGTTGGGGCGGCTGTATGATCGGGTGCGATCGCTGTGGATGCCATTGCTGAACCTCGATTCGTCGGGGAAAGCATACCCCCTTGACGTGTGCAGCCACCATACAAATTTCTATGCAGAATAGTCAAACGACAATGCATAATACGCAATACGGTGAATCTGGTGAATCCGCGATCCTTCTTCCGGTTTGAGCGCTCACGGTGGCGAGTTGCCGCTGCAGGGCTCGCCCTCCTGGCGGGGGCTGCCGGAATCCTGCTGTACCGCGCAATCTCTTCCCGTGACGATCAGCAGTACGCCAACGGCTATGCGGCTCCGCAGAGCTGTAACCGCTGCCACGCCAAGATTGCAGAGACATACAAGCAGACCGGCATGGGGCGTTCCTTCCATCGGGTTTCGCTGCAGACCGAAGCCGCCGATTTCAAAGCTCGAAACAGCATCACGCACCAGCCCTCCGGAAAGCGCTACGAAATGGTTCAGCAGGATGGAGCCTTCTATCTGCGGAGAAGCCTGTTCAATCAGGATCCGGGGCAGGAAGTCGAGAGCTATACCCAGAGCATGGACTACGCGATCGGCTCCGGTAATCATGCCCGCACCTACCTTCATCGCACAAAGGATGGCAAGCTCATCGAGCTTCCAGTGAGCTGGTACACCGAACTGGGCGGCTACTGGGCGATGAGTCCCGGCTACGATCAGTCGGCACAGATGGATGTTCATCGAGCCATCGGGAAAGATTGCATGTTCTGCCACAATGGCTATCCCTCGTCAGACCCAAGCAGTGGAAGTCTGTCTGATGGAGCCATCTTTGCAGAGCAGCTTCCAGAGGGGATCGACTGCCAGCGCTGTCATGGTCCCGGAGCAGCGCACGTCAAGGCAGCCAACGCCTGGTTTGCGAATAAGGAGAAGTTGCGTACCACCATCGTGAATCCGGCGCACCTGCCGCGTGAGCGCCAGATGGATGTCTGTCGCCAGTGCCACATGGAGACGACGAGCCTTCCTCTGCCGAATGGAATTCGTCGCTATGACCGCACCGCATACTCCTTCAAGCCTGGAGAGCCGCTGCAGGACTATGAGATCGCCTTCGACCATGCGCCCGGCTCAGAGCTGAAGGACCGTTTTGAAGTAGCTCATCAGGCATATCGGCTGCAGAAGTCGAAGTGCTATCTGAAGAGCGACATGACCTGCATCACCTGTCATAACCCTCACCGGCCGCAGCGCGGAGAGGCTGGAGCCGGGCAATATCGCGCCGTGTGCCTGGGATGCCACCAGGCCGAACATCCCCGTCTTGCGGCAACAACGGTGACTCGTGACTCGGACTGTCTTGGCTGCCACATGGGGAAGCGCAGGACCGAAGATGCTGTTCATGTTGTGATGACCGACCATTTCATCCAGCGGTATACGCCGAAGGGCGACGTGCTGGCGCCCATCCAGGAGACGATTCCCGCCTACCAGGGCGAGGTCGTTGCGTATGATCCGCGGCTGTTATCGGAGATGCCTGACGGCGACCTGTACTACGCCGTCGCTCAGGTCGGGGCAGGTTCCAACCTTAAGCAGGGAATTCCTCTGTTGCAGCACGCCTTGGAAGTGCATAGGCCGCAACACGCCGGTTTCTATTTTGCGTTGGCAGCAGCTCAGGCAAGGGCAGGGAACGACACTGAAGCGATCCACTGGTATGACGAGGCGATCAAACAGCCCGATCACACGCCGGCAATGCTGAGAGAGCAGGCGGCG
>JAEKKE010000483.1 GCA_019510535.1 Acidobacteriota bacterium | reverse complement strand
CTGCACATCGAGGAAGACGAGATCGAGCGCCTCGCGTTCGATCGCCTCCACCGCCGCCAGGCCGTCGCCTGCCTCCAACACGGTTTCGATCTGGGCATCCTTCCTCAGCAGATCGACAATGCGCTGACGTGCAGGAGCCTCGTCATCGACCACCAGTACCCGCAGCCGTTCCGAAGACTGTGACGTCATGCGTCCCCTTGTCCGTTCTCATTCGCAGACCGCAGCGGAAGCACGATCTCGACTTCGGTTCCCCCGGTGGGACGGCGCGATACGGAAAAGCTGCTCGCTCCGTTGTGCAGCGTCGTAATGCGTTCGCGGGTGACCGAAAGCCCCAGGCCTTCGCAGGTCTCCAGCGACCACTCCGGCGGCAGACCGACGCCGTCGTCGGCGATGCGGATCTCAACCTGCTCCGCACGGCGTTGCGCGGTCACGGTCACGGAACCGCCTGCCACACGACGCGAGATGCCGTGACGAATCGCATTCTCCACCAGCGGCTGCACGATGAAACAAGGAACCAGGGCGTACTTCACCTCGGGGTCGATGCAGGTCTCGATGTGCAGTGTATTGCCAAAGCGGATCTTCTGAATCGCGACATAGTGATCGAGGAAGGCCATCTCTTCCACCAGCGGAACCTCCTGCCGGTCCCTGGACTCGAGCGACAGACGCAGCAGATCGCCCAGATGTTCAATCATGCGGCGCGCCAGGCGTGGGTCACGCTCAACCTGGGAAGAAACAGCATTGAGCGCATTGAAGAGAAAGTGAGGATCCAGTTGCATGCGCAGCGCATTCAGCCGCGCCTGCGAGAAGCTGCGTTGCATCCGCTCCAGCCGCAGTTCACTGTCGACGTAGTGCTTGTAGTAGAGAAAGGTTTGGCGCGCGCCGAAGATCAGCCAGTAGATCAGCCAGCTCCACAGGATGCCGCCGGTAAAGGCGGTGACAATTAGGCGTGTCCCCGTGAGCGCGCTCCAATGGGATATACCCATCAGAGCACGCATTGCCGCAGCAACGTAGAGATAGAAGGTGGTGAGCAGCAGACTGGGAACGATCTGGACCAGGATGCGAAGTCCCAGCTGCCGTTCACGTAGGGGCAGACGGTCGTCAACCCAGAAGAGAAGCGGAGTGACCAACCCCCATGACCACCACTGCGCCATCGACATCAGCAACATGCTGTGCCGTTGCGGCGTGGACAACTGGGGCAAAGCAAACAACAGACCAAGGAGGCTCCAGAGCGGAACCGCCAGCAGCCAGCGGCCCCAGCCTGTGGCCATCAGGCGGCTATTAGCGAAAGACCGGGATTGCGTTTCGATCACCACACCTCCCTTGGCTGCATTTTTGTCCCGGCCAATCTTATCGCGTAGCCCTTTACCGCGTAGCCTCCTACCGCGTAGCAAGGGTCACGTTGTCCGTATCGTCCAGGTGCATCTTGACGCCCCATCCATAGAAGTCGTTGACGATGGCAATGGCAACTTCGTTATCGCCTTCCTTCAACGGCAGGGTCAAGCCTCCGTTCTGGAGCGAAAGGCGGCCATCGGGCGCTTTACGTGCCGATGCACCCTGCATGTAGAGATTCTTGTCGGCAAAGACCAGGTCGCCGTTGACGTAGACGAAGGCCTCACGCAGCCATCCGAACGAAAGATGCTTTGTCTGTGCCTTGCTGGAGTGGATCGTGGTCTTCAGCCACGCGACGGACCGCGCAGGCCGGTCAACCGGAATGCCATACACCCGGCTGGCATTGATGAATCCGTCCCGTTCAGCCTCAATCGGTGTCCACTTTGCGGAAGCCGCGGGCATGCCAGCGTACGCAGGGGCCGCGTTCGCTTCGAGCTTTGAAAACGATGAAAGCTGCCAGTGCCGTACATAGCGATTGTCAACGTCGGTATCATCCTTCTCCGGCTCGGCGGTCAGGCCTTCGGTCGCATCCGGGGTGACGGTGATGTTGGAGAAGACGCCGGGGCCTTCAATCATGATGGAGCCTTCGTCCGCGTCCCCTTCCAGACGGCCGATCTTCAGCGTGGGTGTCGCGGCGCCATTGATGAAGATGTTCATACGCTTGCCGTTGACGACGAGCTTCACATGGTTCCAGCCATCCTGCTGCAGCGGCGCCGGCCCCTGGTACTGCGGAAAGACATCCCACAGCAGGACACCATGCGTCTCCGGAGCGTACTGAATGCAGTCCGGAGCATCCTCACACTTCGGTCGGGGGCGAAGGTAGAACATCTCGTAGTTGTCTTTATCGGCACGGCGGAAGATGAAGCCCGCACCCATGCCTCCGGTGGCGACAACGTCGTACTCAATGGTGCCGTTGTGGAAGTTGACTGACTTCAGCACCGCCGCGCCGGTGGGGATGTGTTTGGCATAGTTACCGGCCTTCAGGGAGATCGCCGGGCGTCCCATATAGTCGGCGAAGTCCACTGTGCCCGCCGTGACTGTCCAGCCGTCATTGGTCATGGGGACCTTGATGGTGTCAGCCGCATAAGCAAGTTGCCCAGCGGCCAGGACAAAGAGCGTTAGGAGGATCCAGTGAGAGAACCGGCGGCGATACGACGAACCGCATTCCGAGAGGAGCGCTGGCAAATGAGTTTGCATGCGCCCGAGCCTATGGTGGAAGTAGCGGGCGCGTCTTCTGAAATGTTGTAGACCGGACAGGCAAGTTGCGAAGCGGATCAAGGGACAGACATCTTGCTTTTCAGGGCAAGAAGTTTGGGGTATTCCTTACCCAGCCTAACTCCGTGGGGGTGGGGCACCCCGGAGAGGGAAATGATAGAAATCCGCTCTACTTGTCCTCCAATTGGTGCCCCACCCTCGGGGTCCCCAACGAACTTGTTCGTTGGGGTGAACACTCGCAGCGCTAGGGTGGGTCAGTGGAATCACTACACGTGATACAACACATTGCCCTCAGCGGCTTTAGCCGCTGAGGTACATACCGTCAAGCCCAACCACAGACATCACCGATACACCAAACACCCACGCGCTTCCAGATCACTCAACCATGCAGGTTCTTCAAACGTCACCCATCGCAGATCCAGCTTTTCCAATTTAGGAAGTTGTGCAATCGCATCCGGAAGAGCTTCAATCGGA
>JAEKKE010000724.1 GCA_019510535.1 Acidobacteriota bacterium | reverse complement strand
GGCATGGCTCGCGAAGACCTGTTTACCGTAGTACACGAACAGTTCTTCACCGACACCGCCGATTACGCGGACGTCTTGCTGCCCGCACCGACCTTTCTGGAAGTGAAAGACACGCAGGGAGCCTACGGGCATCTCTTTGCACAGCTTTCATCACCGGCGATTGCACCATTGGGCGAAGCGAGATCGAACGTGTGGCTCTTCGGCCAGCTTGGACAGCGCATGGGCTTCCCCGACGCCTGCTTCCAAGACAACGAAGATGATCTGATCGCGCAGGCGTATGAAACCTCGCATCCGTGGTTTGCCGGTACCATTCTCTTCGCCGGAGTGGTTCCGTACGCCCTCCGGAAAGGGCGAGTTTTCATCGACGGCGATTGTAGAAGCGGGAAGCGATGCGATTCCAACCTTCCACGCTCCCAGCGAATCGCGGTTGAGCCCTCAGGCTGCGATCTATCCGCTGGAGTTCCTACCTCGCAAGGCCGACAACTACATGAACTCCACCTTCGCCAACCTGGAGAGCCACCAGAAGCTCGAAAGCGGACGCATCGGCGTGCTGGAGATGCATCGCACTGATGCCGCCTTGCGGGGCATCTCTACCGGAGACACGGTCGAAATCTTCAACGACCGCGGACGAATGCAGCTTACCGCCCAGGTCGACGGCACCGTGCAGGAGGGCGTCGTCGCTGCGCGTCTCTCCTGGAATAAGACCCACGCCGAGGGGCAGGGCATCAATCAGCTGACCAGCGAACGCCTTACCGATATCGGCGGAGGGCCAACTTTTTATTCCACATTGGTAGAGGTTCGCAAATCCTGCGTCTAACGACAGGTGAAGCGAATCCTTCGTGAGAGCGGCGCCTGGCTTCTGATCCTTATCGGAGTGGCAGGCTGCGTCCTGCCCATAATTCCCGGAATTCCCCTGCTGATCGGCGGTCTGGCCGTCCTCGCAGTCGACCGCCCCTGGGCGGCGCGGTTGCTTGAGCGTGTGAAGGAAAAGTGGGGGAAGGCGAAGGAGAAGGTGAG
>JAEKKE010000482.1 GCA_019510535.1 Acidobacteriota bacterium | reverse complement strand
CTGAACCTGATCGCCACCCTCTCCTTCCGCCTGGGCGATTTCACGCTCTCCTCCGGCGCTAAGTCGGATTACTACATCGACTGCCGCATCACCACGCTGCACGCCGAGGGTGGCCGTCTGACCGGCCTGGTGCTCTACGATCTGATCCGGCGGCACTTCCCTCAGGCTGAAGCGGTAGGCGGCCTGACCATGGGTGCGGACCCGGTCGTCTCCAACACCGCCAGCGCCTCGGCCTGGTACGCCAAGGATCATCCGGGCACACCGCTGCTCAATGGCTTCCTCGTCCGCAAGCAGCCCAAAGGACACGGTGCGGGACGCCAGGTTGAAGGCTTCCTCAAACCCGGAGCTAAGGTTGTCATCGTCGATGACGTCTGCACCACCGGCGGCAGCACCATCACCGCCATTGAAGCTGTAAAGGCAGCAGGGATGGAAGTTATCGGCATTCTCTGCCTTGTGGACCGCGAACAAGGCGGCCGAGCCAACATCGAGGCTGCAGCGGCCGGAGCTCCGTTTATCAGCGCCTTCACCGCGAACGATGTACGCGCTGCACATATCGCACTTCAAGATCACGCATAGGGACGAGACTGCCACAAAACCGGGTGCCCCACATACGCGAAGCTTATGTGGGCATTCGCGCTCCGCGCGAACCGACTTTGAGCCAGATGTCATGACAGCCGGGTGCCCTACCCTGACGGAGTTGGGGTGGGTACAGAAGCCCCTTATCCAAGAGATCCCCTACCCTCTCATCCCACCCGATTGATAAACTAAAAGGCGATGATTCCCACCCTCGAATGGACACCCGAAGGCGTCCGCTTTATCGATCAGACGAAGCTGCCGCTCGATGAAATTTACGTCACCGCAACCAGCTACCAGGACGTTGCCACCATCATCCGTGACATGATCGTGCGCGGCGCTCCGGCCATCGGCGTCTCCGCCGCCATGGGCATTGCGCTCGGTGTCGATCGCAGCTCCGCTACCACGCTCGGCCAGCTCACCGCTGAAGTCGAAGAGATGAGCAAGGTGCTTGCGGCTACTCGTCCAACCGCGGTGAACCTCTTCTGGGCCATCGATCGCATGAACGAGAAGTACAAGGAGCTGCTCGCGAAGCCCGGTATCACCATTCCTGAGATCAAGGCTGCTCTCATCACCGAAGCACAGGCCATGTATGACGCCGATATCGCAGCCTGCAAGGAGATGGGTGCTCACGGAGCCAACCTGCTTCCGCAGGAAGGCACCGTACTGACGCATTGCAACGCCGGCGCGCTCGCCACCTGTGGCTACGGCACGGCTCTTGGCGTCATTCGTGCCGCCGTAGAACGTGGCCACAAGATCGACGTCCTGGCCGATGAGACTCGCCCCTATCTCCAGGGTGCACGCCTCACCGCCTGGGAGCTGATGCAGGACAACATCCCCACCACCGTTCTGTGTGACAACATGGCCGGCACGCTGATGCGTCAGGGCCGCATTCAGGCCGTGATCGTGGGCGCAGACCGTATCGCCGCCAACGGTGACGTCGCCAACAAGGTCGGCACCTACTCCGTCGCGGTTCTGGCCAAGGAGCACGGTATCCCGTTCTACGTCGCCGCCCCCTGGTCGACCATCGATCTGGCAACAGAGCACGGCGATCAGATCCCGATTGAGCAGCGTTCCCCGGTCGAGGTCACGCATTCGAACGGCAAGCAGATGACCCCGCACGGCGTGGGCATCGAGAACCCCGCCTTCGACGTGACGCCAGCGAAGTATGTGACGGCGATCATAACGGAGCGCGGCGTCCTTCAGGCACCCTACAAGGTGTCGATGAAGGAGATGCTTGATGCGGAGTCTGCCGTACCGGCAATTTAGCTATACCCAGGGTGAAGTCAGGAGGTATCCTCTCAGCCTCTTTGCCCTGTTTCAACCCCGCCTGAAATCCCTGCTGCGAGGCTCGCTGCTTTCACTGCTGAGCTTTACTGCAGGGTTTCTGCTTTCAGGCTTCCCGAACAGTCATCCTTCGCCATGGATCGTCCTGCCCTTGCTCACCGCCAGCTGGGGCACGTACGAGACGCTCCGCTGCATGAAGCGCCGCTGGGACTGGTATCACGGAGGCGTGCTGCTGCTTGTCTACACCGATCTGATGGTGCTGATGATGTTGCTGCTCTTTCTGCTGTATCCCTATGCACACTGGTTGACTCGTGCAACTTAGTAGCAGCAAGCACCAGCCTCGCAAGAGAAGTACGATAGAGAGATGGCAGTACCGGCCTTGCTTGACCTTCGTCAGAAGTCGCTGTTGCGTGGGGGTCTGCTGGTCTTTGGCTCGTTTGGCGCAGGCATTTGGCTCTCCGACTTTCCTAATAACCGGGCAACGCTGTGGCTCATGCTGCCGACGCTCCTCTCCTTCATGGGAACCGTCGATTGCCTCCGTTGCATGCGCCGCAAATGGTCCTGGTATCACGGCGGTGTACTTCTGTTGATATACGCCGATCTGTTGGTTATCACCCTATTGCTCTTCTTTCTTCTGTATCCTTATGCGCATTGGCTTACTAACGCGCGCTGACGGTCATTCCGCAGCGTGCGTTGAATACGCGTAAGGAGACCTGGCATGCTGAAAGGCTTTCGCGACTTTATTCTTCGTGGCAACGTCGTCGACCTTGCTGTCGCCGTCCTGATCGGTGCGGCATTCGGAGCAATTACCACTTCCCTGGTCGGTGACATCGTTACCCCGCTGATCGCGGCTACAGTCGGCAAACCGAACTTCGGCTACCTGGAGTTGCACGTCGGCAGCGGCGTTGTGAAATACGGCAACTTTTTTAACGCCGTCATCACCTTCCTGCTGAACGCCGCGGTCGTTTACTTCTTTATGGTGCTGCCCATGCAGTACCTCCTCAAGCGCTTCAATCCTCCAGCGCCCGCCGACACCCGTGCCTGCCCGGAGTGCAAGAGCGACATTCCCAAAGACGCCACACGCTGCAAGTTCTGCACACAGCCGGTACTTCTGCACACAGCCGGTACCCGCCGCCTAGGCCATGCCCTGGCGCTGCAATAGCGGCCTGGGTGCTGTACTCTGTCCTTCATACAAGATTCACGATAGGAAGGATCTTCACGAGTGCATCGCACCCAGGCCGTTGCCGTTTCTCTTGCCTTTGTCAGCCTCGCCGCCGTAGCGCAGTCGCCGTCCGTCTTTGGATATCGTGACTTCACACAGCAGCAGAAGTGGGATACGACCTTCCTTGCCGTGCCCGATCCTAAACTCGCGGGCCAGCACCTCAAGACCCTTACGGCCGAGCCCCACTGGGCCAGCTCTCCCGAAGACTTGAAGACAGCACAGTACGTCGCAGCGAAGTTCAAAGAATCCGGCCTGCTGACGGAGATCGTTCCCTACCGGGTGCTTCTGAATAAGCCGAAGAAGATCAGCATTGAGGCCTTCGACAGCAAGGGCAAGAAGCTGATGTCCGGCCCGACCAAAGAGCATGTCGACGGCGATCCCTTCCAGGACGATCCGCGCGTCCTGCCCGCCTTCAACGGCTCCTCTCCCTCGGGAGACGTGACCGGCGAGGTCATCTACTGCAACTACGGCACGCTTGCCGACTTCCGCAAGATCAAGGAACTCGGTATCGACATGCACGGCAAGATCGCCCTGGTGCGCTACGGCCAGAACTTCCGCGGCGTGAAGGTCTATATCGCCCAGCAGATGGGAGCCGCTGGCGTACTGATCTACTCTGACCCCGCCGACGACGGCTGGGTGAAGGGTGACAAGTACCCGCAAGGAGCCTTCCGCCCGGATAACGCCGTACAGCGCGGTAGCGTACAGTTCATCGCCAAGTACACCGGCGATCCTGAGACGCCCGGCGTGGCCTCCACCGAGAAGCTGCCGGACTCCGCCCGCCTGCCTGAAAACAAGCTGCAGGACGACCAACCCACCATCCCTGCAAACCCGCTCAGCTACCAGGACGCCCAGCCGATTCTGCGCGCCCTCGGCGGTCCTGAGTCTCCCCGTCCCTGGCAGGGTGCGCTTCCCTTCACCTACCACCTCGGCGGTAAGGGCGTTACAGCACACATGCACCTGGAGCAGGACTACGCCGTACGCACCATCTGGAACGTCATTGGCAAGATCCCCGGCACGGACGCTCCCGACGAATGGGTCATCGCCGGCAATCACCGCGACGCCTGGGTCTATGGCGCAGTCGACCCCAACAGCGGCACCGCTGCCATGCTGGAGACGGTGCATGGCCTGGGTGAGCTGCTCAAGCAGGGCTGGAAGCCGAAGCGCACCGTCATCATCGGAAGTTGGGATGCAGAAGAAGAGGGCCTGGTCGGTTCCACCGAGTGGGCCGAGGAGCACGCCGCCGAGC
>JAEKKE010000723.1 GCA_019510535.1 Acidobacteriota bacterium | reverse complement strand
CAGTGTTGATGATCGTAACGTTTGCGCCTGCAATCGGAGCGCCGGTCGCATCATGAATCGTACCGACGACGCTACCGTTGTCGTACTGAGCCAGTGAAAGCCCAGGAAACGCAAAACACACTACTGCCAGGAGAAGGAGCCTCGCAAAATCTCGCATGTTTGCACCGTAGGGAACCCGCGTTGCAGGCCGGTGACGAGACGATGAATATAAGGTTTCACCCCCTGCGTTTTCACAGGAAAACCCGTCCCGCGCCGCGTACACACAAGCACGGGACGGAGTCTCTTTACTTCGCCTCTTCAGGGGAGAGACGAAGCGCCTCGGGAACGAATTCACTGCTAAGTAATTTCGCATTGTTAGTCAGGTAATACGTCGGAATTTCGGGAAACCGGCCAATCATCTTCTCGCGGATGATGGCTCCGCAAAGCGCATCGACAAACTGTTGCGGCCCAACCGAGTGATTCTGGTAGAGGTCCGCCGAAGCATTCTGCGCTCCCGCCACCTCAGATGGCAACCGGTCGGGCATGATCTTGGTCTCGAGATTAAACCGCACCGTCGCCCCGGTGGCGGCACGCTCCGCGGCATGAGGTGTATTCTTCCCTGCCCCGCTCTTGTAGTACTCGGTATAGAACTTCACAAAGCGGAAGAGCTGTGCGGCGTTCGCTTCTCCAGCTTGGCGAAGGCGACAGCCACCGGCGAAAGCGCCAGGTCATTCTTCTGATCCGGTCCAAAGTGCAGCTTGTCGCAGATGAAGGTCTTCTGCGCCTCCGCCATGGAGATGGTGTTGATATAGACACGGTTCTCCATGGTGTAGGCTGCTCCGTCGGCGCGGCGGCAGCTCTCTGGATTGAGGAACTGATCGTGCCAGATCAGGGAGACGCCGACGGTTGTAACTCCCGTATCCGTTTTCAGCGTCGTGGCGCCCTGGTCCATACCGTTCTCAAACGAGGGCAGAGTGTTCTCCGGACGCAGACCGCGTCCGCCGCGATGTGCGGTGATGTCGAAGCCCTTCAGGGGCTTTCCTGCGGCACGAAGATCTTCAACGACCTTATGCAGAATGTCCGGGCGGTCTGTGATAATGCCGTCCACACCCAGGTCAATCAGCGCTTTCATCTTGGCCGCGTCGTTGGTCGTCCACGGCACGACCTGGAAGCCGGCAGCATGGAGCGTATCGACGCGTACCTTCGCGTTGGGTCCGATGACGCTGGAGTCTACCGGCGATAGCACCGGCGTATGCTTCGCCCCTTTCGCACGGGCATGTTCGCCCGCCTTCTTCATCAGAGCCAGGTAGGGATCGCTGCTCTGCGCCATGGCAAAGCCGCTCAACAACGTCATAAAGGCAATCGTACGCTTCATCATTCATTCACTATGCAGG
>JAEKKE010000179.1 GCA_019510535.1 Acidobacteriota bacterium | reverse complement strand
AGCTCGCCCTCGCCGAGGCCAACGCCAAGCTGGCCGATGCTAACGATGCCCGCTGGCGCGATCTCTACGCCCAGGGCGTCGTCAGCAAGCTCGATGCCGATACACGAGGAGCCACCGCCTCCACCAACCAGGCCACCGTGGAGGCAGCCAAAGCCAGCATCGCCGCTGCGGAAGCGACCGTGCTTAGCCTGCAGCAGCAGCTCAGCTTCTCACGCGTTACCGCTCCGTTCGACGGCGTTATCCTCACGCGCAATATCGACAACGGCTCCCTGATTACCTCCGGCTCCTCCACCAACACGACGCAGATGTTTACCGTCGGCCGCTCCGATACGGTGCGTGTCTTCAGCTCTGTACCGCAAGCTGAAGCTGTCTCCGTCATGAACTCGAAGACGGCAAAGGTCGCCTTTCGCGAGTTGCCGAACCATCCCTACCCTGGCTCTATCTCGCGCACCAGCGCCAGCATCGACCCGACCTCGCGCACCATCCTGGTTGAAATCGATCTCAAGAACGACGGCAAGATTCTGCCGGGTATGTACGCCACCATCCAGTTCGACGCTCCGCGCGCCGAGCCACCCACCGTGTTGCCCACCAATGCCCTCTTTGTCCGCACCGCCGGCCCACAGACCTTCGTCGTGGGAGACGACAACGTCGTTCGTTTGCGCAACCTTGTCCTGGGACGCGATATGGGCAATGCGGTGGAGATCGTCTCCGGCCTGAAGCCCGGCGAAAACGTTGTCATCAACCCGACCGATATGGTCGTGGATGGGGTTCACGTGAACACAAAGGTGCTGCAATAGACTTGTAGTGGTGATCGTAGAGATTCAATCGCTGCGCAAGGTATACGACGGCAAGCAGGCCGTCACGGCCGTGGATGGGATTGACCTTTCCGTCCGTCCTGGAGAGATTTATGGCCTGCTCGGCCCCAACGGAGCCGGCAAAACCACCACCATCTCCATCTGCACGACGCGTGCCCTGCCGACCGCAGGCAGCGTGCGCATCGCCGGAATCGATGTGGTGGCCAATCCCTCCGAAGCCCGCCGCTACATCGGTGTAGTGCCGCAGTACAACACGCTCGACCGCGCCTGCACCGTCTTCGAGAACATCTATTTCCACTGCCGCTACTTCGGCGCGTCCTCCTCAGAAGCCAAGGCACGCACCGCCCAGTTGCTGGAGCAGTTCCACCTGAGCGAACGCACCAAAGCCTATCCGCAGCAGCTCTCGGGCGGACTGGCGCAGCGCCTGCAGATTGCCCGCGCCATCGCACATCACCCCAAGGTGCTCTTCCTCGATGAGCCGTCTGCCGGCCTCGACCCGCAATCGCGTATCGCCATGTGGGATATCGTCCGCCGACTGCACACCGAAGGCATCACCGTTGTTCTCACCACGCACTACATGGAAGAAGCCGACGCGCTCTGCGGACGCGTCGCCATCATCGACCACGGGAAGATTCTCGTGCAGAACACGCCTGCCGCGCTCAAGAGCTCCATCGGCGCAGAGACGATCTATCAGCTCGATCTGCGTGAAGTCGAACAGGCACATTCTCTCGCTACACAACTTCGTTCGTTCAATGGCGTCGCCAGCGTCGAAACAACATCTAACGGCATACGCGTGCTCGCCAAGGCCTCCGACGGCCTTCTGCCGGAGATCGTCACCGCCGCCAATCCGTTCGGCCTGCGCGATCTCTCCATCACCGAGCCCACGCTCGAGACCGTCTTCATCCGCCTAACCGGCCGCGACCTGAGAGACTAACCATGAGCAACGCTACCCAATACGCTCACGCCTTCCGCGGACTCTTTCTACGCGACCTGCATGTGTTGCGTCGTGAGATGTTTCCTTTCCTCATCCGTATCTGTATGAACCCGATCCTCTTCCTGTTCGTGTTCACCTACATCATGCCGCACATGGCCGGCGGTTCCTCTATGAACCCGACCGCCGGCATGGCTGAGGGGACGGGTGTCAGCTTTTCAACCGTATTGCTGCCGGGCTTGATGGCCGTGGCCATCATGTTCTCCGGCATCGCTGCCGTGGCTCTTCCGCTGGCGCAGGAGTTCGGCGTTACGCGTGAGATTGACGATCGCGTCATGTGCCCGCTGCCCGTTGGCGCGGTTGCCATGGAAAAGATCGTGTTCTCAGCCATGCAGAGCATCATCGCTGCCTGCATCGTCTTTCCGCTGGCCTACTACATCCCCAGCACACCGGTCTCGGCGCACGTTACCAGCTGGCCGCTGTTGATCCTGGTGCTGATCCTCGCCTCACTCACCGCCGGAGCCCTGGGCCTCACCATCGGCACTACTGTGAAGCCACAGCAGATCGGCCTGATCTTCGGCGTCGTCGTCATGCCCATTACCTTCCTGGGCTGTGTTTACTACCCTTGGGCAAAGCTGGATCAAATTCCGTGGTTGCGGTACGGCGTGCTCTTCAACCCCATCGTCTACATGAGTGAAGGTCTGCGCGCATCGCTTACTCCTGCACTGCCGCACATGCATCCCGCGGCGATTCTCGGAATGCTGTGCTTCTTCCTTGTGTTGTTGACGTGGCTAGGCATTCGCGGCTTCCTTCGCCGCGTCATTGGGTAGCGTTGGCCGTACGCCATTGAGCCCGTCCTTCGGGAAGAAGATCGCAAAGGTCGTCCCTGAGTGGTCGCCCTGCCTGCTCTTCACACGCGCGGTGCCGGAGTGCTTGCGGATGATCTCATCGCTCACCCACAGACCGAGCCCAGTGCCGGTAGCGTCCTTGGTGGTGTAGAACGGCTCAAAGAGACGGCGCTGCGTCTCCTCACTCATCCCTGTTCCGGTATCGCTTACTGTCACACGAACGCCATCACACCAGACGCCACGAAGAGAGCGGCCCGTGCCATAGCGGGCACGCACAATCAACCTGCCGCCGCCTACCATCGCATCAATGGCATTCCCGATCAGGTTGGCAAACAACTGGCGCAGCTCTCCGCTGAAACCAAAGAGCGCCACCGCAGGATCAAGCTCGCGCTCCACGGTAATATGTGCGCTGCCAAGCCTCAACTGATGCAGCGCCAACACTGAGTCCAGCACCTCGGCCACCTGCGTCTGCACCGGGAAGGTTGACTGACGGTAGAAGCGAAGTGTCTGTTGCGTGATCTCGGAGACGCGAGCCAGCTCAGCCTGCGCCGTAGACACATACTCACGCGCCATGGAATCAAGCTCCGGATGCGTCTGCAACAGGTACAGAAGATTTGTCACAGCCTCCAGAGGGTTGTTGATCTCATGCGCGATGCTTGCGGCAAGCCGCCCGGCGGCGGCCAGCTTCTCCGTCTTGCGCAGCGCCTCCTCTGCTTGCAGACGTTGCGTGATCTCCATCACCACAACGCCGACCCACCGCACGACACCCTGCTGCGTACGTACGGGATACCAGTTGCAGATCCAGGAACGTTGCACACCCGGCAGGCTGGGCAGCTCTCCTTTCATCTCGATATCCCGCACCGGCTCCCCTGAGTCAAAGACAGTTGAAAGAAGCATCTCCACGCGCTCGGCGAGCGGTCCGGGAAAGACCTCCGTCATCTTTCGGCCGAGGTGGCGATTAATCGGCAGTCCATTGATATCCGCAAGAAACTGGTTCAACCGTACGTATCGCAGCTTCTGATCGAAGAACGCAAAACCGATGGGCGCATTCCCCAGCATGGAATCGAGCAGCGCCAGCGTCTCATATAAACCAGACCGCTGGTCCTCCAGCTCACGCACCATGGTGTTGAAGCTTCGTGTCAGCTCACCTACTTCGTTGGAGGCGGTCACCACCAACGGAAAACCTGCATTCGATTCAGGATCGCGGATGATCTGGTGCGTCGCCTCACGCAGCTTCCGCAACGGCCGGCTCACGCCGCGCACAATCAGCAGGATTGGCAAAAGGTTTGAGAGCAGCGCCAGACCGCCGTACCAGAGCGCTCCCGTTACGATGATGCTGATATTACTTGCAAGTGCGGAAGAGCTCGGTTCAAGCCAGATCAGAGCCGTGGGCTTCCCGCTAACGAAGATCGGAGCAACACCTTCCGTTCGCCCCTGGGCCGTGGTAAACAGCCGCGCCTTTACTGGTCCCATCAATTCGCGTCGCTCTTCGGCGCTTAATGGCGCATCAGCGTTCGACTCGGATACCGCCAAAGTCCTGCCACTCAAGTCCGTGACACGCGCTCCGTCGATGGTCGGTGTAATGCGCGCCGTCTCCAGGATCTCCTTCAACGCGTCCATGTGATTCTGGCTTAGCGGAACACTGCACGCTCCTGCCAGACGCTCAACCTGCTGCAACAGCCGCTGACGAGCCCGATCCCGCGTAACAGAGCGCTGCGCGGAGACCGTATAGGTCAAAAAGATCGCAAGCAGCAGCGTCTGCACCACAATGGTGCCAAAGATCAGTTGCCCCTGGATCGTTCTTGGCAAAATACGGCGCATGAGATGGTTCCAAGGCTAAACCCGTCCGGGTTCCGTGGAAAGCTTTTCCCTCACGAGAGCTTGCTTGTTAAATCGCGGGCAATCTGCGCGCCGTGGAAACGCCCATTTTCAATAAACACTTCGTTGGTGCGCTCACCAGCGATAATGACTCCGGCCAGATAAACTCCCGGAACGTTCGACTCCAGCGATTGCGGATCGCACACCGGGCATCGGCTGTTGTTCTCATCCAGCCTGACACCGAGTGCCTCCAGAAACTCGAAGTCAGGTCTATACCCCGTCAGAGCGAAGACAAAGTGATTCGCAATCGTGGTCTCGCCCTCGGGAGTCGTCAGGATCACCGTGTCCTCATTGATCTGCTTCACCACACTCGAAAAGTACGCCTTGATCTCTCCGTTCTTGATGCGGTTGTTGATGTCGGGCAGAATCCAGTACTTCACGTGGCTATGCATCGCAGGTCCGCGATGCACCAGAGTGACGCGTGCTCCATGACGCCAGAGATCCAACGCCGCAATCGCCGCCGAGTTCTTTCCGCCGATCACCAACACATCGAGACCGAAGTACGGATGCGGCTCGTTGTAATAATGCATGGTCTTGGGAAGGTCTTCCCCAGGGAGACCGAGATAGTTCGGCAGATCGTAGTACCCGGTGGCCACCACAATCTTCTTCGCATGATGCTGCAACACACGGCCAAAGCGATCTTCGGTATGAACGACAAACTGCCCATCGCTTCCGGTTACCTTGTCGACACGCTCGTACTGCCGCACGTCCAGCCGATAGTTCTCGGCGACCTTGCGGTAGTACTCCAGTGCCTCACTCCGCGTCGGCTTCTGGTTCGGACTCGAGAAGGGTACATTGCCGATCTCCAGCAACTCCGGCGTTGTAAAGAACGTCATGTGCGCCGGATAGTTAAAGAGCGAATTGCACAGGCAACCCTTGTCCACCAGCACAGCCTTCAGGCCGGCACGCTGCGCTTCAATCGCGCATGCCATACCCGTCGGACCTGCTCCGATTACCAGTACATCGAAAATCCCGGTCGAGGCCATATCTTTTAATCTTATCGAAGATGCTGCGACGTCGAAGTAGCCACCGCATCCAACCCAAAGGCATCACCATCTCGAAGGAGCATCTGCACAATGCCCGATCTCGAACACATCAAGCACGGTCCATCGGAGACTGGCGTCCTCGACCTGATCCTCAAGCGCTGGAGTCCCCGCGCCTTCTCCGATAAGCCTGTCGCTGCCGAAGACCTGAAGAAGATCTTTACCGCCGCCGGATGGGCGGCCAGTTCGTATGGCGAAGAGCCCTGGCGCTTCATCGTCGGCATCAAAGGCGACAGCACCTACGACAAGATCTATTCCACACTGGTCGAGTTCAACCAGGGATGGGCAAAGTCTGCTCCCGTGCTCTACCTCACCGCCGCCAAGAAGACCTTCACCGCCAACGGTCATCCGGACTACCACAACCTGCACGACACCGGCGCCGCCTCAGCCACGGCAGCATTGCAGGCCATCGCTCTCGGCATCCACACCCACGGCATGGGCGGCTTCGACCACAAGAAGGCCCGCGAGGTCTTCCAGATCCCCGAAGACTTCGACGTGGGCGCGGTATGGGCCCTGGGATATCTCGGTGATCCAGAGACGCTGCAGGGTGGCATGAAGGATCAGGAACTGGCTCCTCGCAAGCGCAAACCCTTCGACAGCTACGTCTTCTCCGAGTGGGACAAGCCGGCAAAGTTCTGAAACAAGAAAGGCCCGCCACCGGCCGGCCTTTCTTCATCAGCCACCACTCTGGGTGCCCCATCCATCGCAAAGCGATGGGTGGGATGTATTCCAACCCCTACTGCAGAATCGCCACGCCCGCAAACTCGCCGGCAATCTTCGCCTTCCACTCCGCCGGTCCGGTCTCATGCACGCTGACCCCATTGGAATCCACCGCGACCGTCACCGGCATATCCTTCACCGTGAACTCGTAGATGGCCTCCATGCCCAGATCCTCAAAGGCCAGCACACGCGATGCCTTGATCGCCTTCGAGACCAGATACGCGGCTCCACCAACAGCCATCAGGTAGACAGCCTTGTTATCGCGAATCGCCTCGATCGCCGCAGGTCCACGCTCGCTCTTACCCACCATGCCCAGCAGACCTGTCTGCTCCAGCATCTGGCGCGTGAACTTATCCATACGCGTCGCTGTCGTCGGACCCGCAGGGCCAACCACTTCCTCGCGCACCGGATCGACCGGTCCAACGTAGTAGATAAAGCGTCCGGTGAAGTCGACCGGAAGCTTCTCGCCCTTGTTGAGCATGTCGATCATGCGCTTGTGTGCGGCATCGCGACCGGTCAGCAGCTTACCGTTCAGCAGCAGCACTTCTCCAGGCTTCCACGTTGCTACCTCTTCGCGGGTTACGGTATCGAGATCGACACGGCGCGCATTCGCGGGAGAGTACGTCAGCTCCGGCCAGTCTTCGAGCGATGGAGCCTCGATGTGCGCCGGTCCTGAGCCATCCAGATGGAAGTGCGCATGGCGGGTTGCCGCGCAGTTGGGAATCATCGCCACCGGCAGGTTGGCTGCGTGCGTCGGATAGTCAAGAATCTTGATATCGAGAACGGTCGTCAGGCCACCCAGTCCCTGCGCACCGATACCCAGCGCATTGATCTTGCGGTAGAGCTCGATACGCATCTCTTCCAGCTTGTCCTGAGGCCCGCGCGCGATGAGCTCCTGCATGTCGATCGGCTCCATCAGCGCCTGCTTGGCCAGCAGCATCGCCTTCTCCGCCGTTCCGCCAATACCGATACCCAGCATGCCCGGCGGGCACCATCCCGCGCCCATCGACGGCACGGTCTTCACGACCCAGTCCACAATCGAATCTGACGGATTCAACATGGCGAACTTGGACTTCGCCTCGCTTCCGCCACCCTTGGCCGCAACGATGACATCGATGCTGTCGCCCTGCACGAGCTCGATATTCACCACCGCCGGCGTGTTGTCCTTGGTGTTCTTACGACCGAAGGCTGGGTCGGCAAGAACACTGGCACGCAGACGGTTGTCCGGATGGTTATAGGCCCGGCGAACACCTTCGTCGCACATGGACTGTACGTCCATGGTCGCGCCCTCCCACTGCACGCCCATACCGATCTTCAGAAAGACGGTCACAATGCCGGTGTCCTGGCAGATAGGCCGGTGGCCCTCGGCGCACATACGGCTGTTGATCAGGATCTGCGCCATAGCGTCCTTGGCCGCAACCGACTCCTCCAGCTCATACGCCCGAGCCAGGTTCTTGATGTAGTCCACCGGGTGGTAGTAGCTGATGTACTGCAGGGCGTCGGCAACGCTCTGGATAAGGTCTTCCTGTTTGATTGTGGCCATCGGATAAGGTTCCTGTATCCATTTTACGGCTCGGATAAGATCGTTGTACTCACAGCGCAGCCGCGAAACCGTTACCTGCTGCGCCGGATCTCCCAGGGACTGACTATGCGCAAACTCCTGCTTGCCGCTGCCCTCTCGCTCTCCACCACTCTTGTTCAAGGACAATCTCCCGCTATGAATCACGCCGCCGGCACCTTCGAAGTCAAGGTCGCGCCTACCGGACACGATCCGGAGCCCACCATCAGCTCCCTCTCGATCGATAAACAGATCCACGGCGATCTCGAGGCCACCACCAAGGGCGAGATGCTCGCCGCCGGCGACCAGAAGGCCGGCCTCGGTGGATATGTCGCCATCGAACGGGTCACCGGCAAGCTCAGCGGCCGAATCGGCAGCTTTGCCCTGATGCACTCCGGCACCATGGTTCCCGGCCAGCCCTACGATCTGAAGATCATCGTCGTCCCAGGCTCCGGCACCGGCGATCTTTCCGGTATCTACGGAACCTTCCATATCCTCATCGACAGCGCGGGTAAACACTCCTACACGTTCGACTACGCCTTCTCCACCAAGTAGGAACGCTCAAAGTGTTGTCATCCTGAACAAACGGGGCCCCCGGCCACCTCTGCCGGCTGGGGTGGTGAAGTGAAGGACCTGCTTTTACAAATCTTCCCCAGCTGGGGTGCCAACGCTTACGAAGTCAGGGTAGGCGAGGATACCCATATCCTCCGAGCCACCACCGACATCACTCCACTCCACAAGCGATAATAGGGACCGACTGAGCCCTCATGAAAACCCGTACTGAAAAAGATTCCCTCGGCACCATCGAACTTCCGGCTGATGCTCTCTACGGCGCACAGACTGCCCGCGCCATCCGCAACTTCCCCATCAGCGGCATGCGCGCTCATTCCGCTCTGATCCGTGCGATCGCGGCCATCAAGATGGCAGCGGCCGAAGCCAATCGCGACCTGCACACGGTCACCGCAGAGCGCGCCAACGCCATCATGGCGGCCGCCAAGGAGATCCTCGAGGGCAAACACCATGACCAGTTCGTCGTCGATGTCTTCCAGGCCGGCGCCGGTGTCAGCTTTCACATGAACACCAACGAGGTCATCGCCAACCGCGCCAACCAGATCCTGGGCGCGAAGCTCGGCAGCTACGAGAAGGTGCATCCCAACGACCACGTCAACTATGGACAGTCGACGAACGACGTCTTTCCCACCGCTATGCGCCTCTCTGCGCTGCTGGCTCTCGAGGACCTCTACCCAGTGCTGAAGTCACTCTCGGCCAGCTTCGCGAAGAAGGCAGAGGAGTTCGATCACGTCCTCAAGTCCGGCCGCACTCATATGCAGGACGCGACGCCGATCCGCCTGGGGCAGGAATTTGCTGCCTACGGTCTCGCCATCGCCCATGCCTGCCGCACCATCAGCCGCACCTCGGCCAGCCTGCGTGAGCTTGGCCTGGGAGGCTCGGCCGTCGGCACCGGACTCAACACCCATCCGCAGTACCGCGCACTGGCGATCCAGAACCTATCTACACTGACCAGGCAGCCACTCTGCCCTGCGCCCGATATGCGCTATGCGATGCAGAGCTGTGCACCGATGGCCGACCTCTCAGGATCGCTGCGCACGCTTGCTCTTGAGGTCATCCGCATCTCCAACGACCTGCGCCTGCTCGCCAGTGGCCCCAACACCGGCCTGAATGAGATCCAACTCCCTGCATTACAGCCCGGCTCCAGCATCATGCCCGGCAAGGTGAATCCGGTACTGGCGGAGCTCGCTGCCATGGTCGCCTTCCAGGTTATCGGCAACGACACCGCTATTGGCTATGCCGTGCAGGCGGGACAGCTCGAACTGAATGTGATGATGCCCACCATCACCTACAACACACTGCAGTCGATCCAGATTCTGACCAACATGCTGCGCGAGTTCGATGAGCGTTGCATCGCCGGCATCACCGCCAATGAAGATCGCTGCGCCTTCTATGCAGAGTCCACAGTCTCGCTGGCTACGGCGCTCAATCCCTACATCGGCTACGCCAAGGCGGCAGAGCTGGTAAAGGAGTCCATTGCGAGCGGCAAAGGCATCCTCTCCCTCGCCCGCGAAAAAGAACTGCTGACCGACGAGCAAATCACCGAGATCCTCGATCCGCAAAAGATGACCGAACCCCGCGAGACCATTTAGGGATAGCTCCACCTAGGGTGCCACATCTCGGTAGAGCCGAGCTGTGGGCATTCGCGCTCCCGGGGGACCACTCCGTGGTGCTAAACGACCAAAAACATAAGACTTACGTCGTTTCTCTGCCACGCGCGGCCCCGACCCAGAACTTTTTCTTGCAACTTCCCGTGCCGGAGGCTACTCTCTACAACTGACATGCGGATGTGCGCATTCCAGCCCGGCTTTTGCTTTACCTACCGCTACTGGTGGCCAGTAGCGGCTCAGGCGAAGCGCGGGCGTGCGTTCCAGGGATAGAACCCTAAGTCCAGCAGAAAAGCCCAAGTTTCAAGACCCGAGCCGCGACCCACCAAGGTCGCGGCTTTTGTTTTATCCAAATCCAGCCACAAAAGAGGACAATGAAATGGTGACCGTCGAAAGCGCAAAGAGACCCCAACCCCAAACTCCATCGCTGATTGCCGCCACGACCGAGCGCGTGGTGCTGACAGGCTTTATGGGCGCCGGCAAGTCGACGGTTGGCCGCGCCCTGGCCAAGGAGCTTGGCTGGGAGTTCTGCGATCTCGATCACCTGATCGAAACAACGCACGGCGCCACCATCGCCGAACTTTTCACCCAGCACGGTGAGCCCGGCTTCCGTCAACTTGAGACCCGCTCTCTAGCCGCGGCACTTGGCCGTCACAACGCTGTCATCGCCCTCGGTGGCGGCGCGCTGGAGTCGCTCACCAATCGCCTGCTTCTCGAGCAGAAGCCCAACACCCTCACCGCCTTCCTCGATGCCCCGTTCGAGATCCTCTTCGATCGCTGTGTGCTTCAGCCGGATGCCGCTATCCGGCCCGTACTTAAGGACCCAGACGCTGCCGCCGCTCGTTTCAAGGCACGCCGTCCGCAATACCAGCGCGCAGCCCACATCATCGTGGAAACCGAGGCGCTCACCCCGGCTGAGACCGTCGCCCGGTTGATTGAGGAGTTGCGTCGCCACTAACTTCACACGCCAGGCGCAGTTTCCGCATCGTATGCTTTGACGAAGCTGCGTTAGCACGGAGACCTGCGCCTGGTGGAACCACCCATCATCAATCCCCCGAAAGACCGCTCCCGCGAGATTCGCGGCTATATTCTCTTTACCTTCCT
>JAEKKE010000430.1 GCA_019510535.1 Acidobacteriota bacterium | reverse complement strand
CGGTGAGCTCCTGGTTCACGCGATGCAGAAAGGCGAAATGCTTCTCCACGTCGGCCTTTGGCCACTGACGGTACGAGTCCACGCCTGCCTTGTTGCTGGTCATCAACAAAATGTAGTTCATGTACTTTGCTCCTCAAGTCTCTTTCTGTTGTGTGAGATATGTTGCTACTTGCCGGTGACAAACATCCAGCGGACACCGAATCGGTCATTGATAGCTCCGTAGGCACCGAAGAACTGTTGCTGTAGCGGATCGGTAACCTCGCCCCCATCAGAGAGTTTGTGGAAGACAGCAGTAAGAGCTTCCAGTGTCCCTCCACTGAGATAGAGACAGGTCATATTGCCCCGTGCCATCGTCCGATCGGGACGCAGCCAGTCTGATGCGGAGATCTCAAGCAAACCGCTACGCAGGTTGGCGTTGAGGATCTTCTCCTGGTGCGCCGCCGGCATGTGATCCTTCATGGGCGAGTCCTTCACCTTGAGGACTTTTAGTTCGCCGCCCAGGCAGGAGCGATAGAACTCCATTGCCTGGAGGCAGTTGCCGTCGAAGAGAAGGTATGGGGTCAACGTTGTTCGTTCTGTATCGTAGGTGCGCATGGTTTGACCTGCTTTCGAGTTGGATGGGGCTGCGACCAGGGCGGCAGCAGAAGCTGCAGCGGCGACGAACCGGCGGCGGGTGAGTGAGTTGGTGTGAGACATGGCTGGCTTTCCCCTTTCACGCGATAGTCGGAGCCAGGGATCCACTTCTCGACATGGCCGTGAAAAAAATCAGCTTAGGGGAGAGATCACCGGTCTTAATCAAAACCTGTGAGAATACAGGCATGACAACGCATCCCCATGCGCCGGCGCCCGCCCCCACGACACGGCGGACTGTTTTCGGACGCACAAAACTCGTGCTGCTTCTGGCGTTAGTGGCACTCCTGGTCTTTTTTCTGGCCGTCTCGTGGACGACTCGCGACTCAATGGCACATCTTCCCTTCCTGAAAGGACAGGGCAAGGTACGGGTACTGGCTGATCAGGACACCCTTGTCGACACCCGGCCGTGGCAGACGGCGCAGGCCCTGGCTCCGCTGGCAGTGACCGCGGAAGAGGTAGAGTATGCGCGCCAAGCGGAGAAGCTGGCCGACCACGAGGTCGACCAGGCCTTCGCCTCCGCACTACGGCTGGCAAGTGCCCAAGTACAGCACAAGTCTCTCTCCGGAGAGGCGCTGGAGCTCTCGCAGAAGGTAAAAGAGCTGCAGACGCTGGTGAAGCAGGACCAGGCGGCGGTACAGGCGTTGACTCCCGCTTCCGCTCCTGCGGCAGGTACGTCCGGGGGCACGACACAGGCAACCGCAAGCTCCGACGATCTGGAGATCGCCAAGGCGCAGCTCGGGCTCGATACGGATCAGCTTGCCGACGCACAGCAGGACCTGGCGCGCGCGGTGGGCGATCAGCGCAGCCGGATTCAGGAAGAGCTCGCCGAGCGCGAAGCTGCAGTAAAGAAGTATGACAGCGAAGCGCATGGCAACACTCAGACAGCGGTTCTCTCTGCGGGACAGTACGGCACTCTGGCGGGACGTATCCGGGCCTGGATGAATCAGCGCAACCGCTATCAACTGATTCAACAGGCACTGCAACAGGCGACCGCTGACATTGCATCCCTGACGGCGCAACACAATGCCCTGGAAGCAAAGGCAAACACAAATAGCACGACAGGCAACGACCATGCCTCCCGGCTCGCCAGCTTGAAGGAGCGTGCCACCGAACGTCAGATCCTGAGCATCTTTGACGACCGCATCCAATCGCAGCAGCAGCTCGCTGATGTCTACCGTAAGTGGAGCGACCAGGTGTTGTTGCAGCATCGGATTGTGCTGCACCTGCTACTGCAATCGCTGGCGGTGATTGTGACGATCATGGTCTGTTTGATCCTGATGGATACTCTGATTCTGAAGTTGCTGGAGCGCCCCGCACTCGATCGCAGGCGCAAACAGACCCTACAGACGATTTTGCAGTTGGGCGTCCAGGTCATGGGCATTGTGCTGGTCCTGCTGGTGATCTTTGGATCGCCGCGACAGATGACTACCATCCTGGGACTGGCGACCGCCGGCCTTACCGTTGTACTGCAGGACTTCATCCTCGCCTTCTTCGGCTGGTTTGTGCTGATGGGCAGAAACGGCATCCGCGTAGGCGACTGGGTAGAGATCAATGGAGTTGGGGGGGAGGTAATCGAGATCAACCTCTTCCGCACCACAATGCTCGAAACCGGCAACTGGACCGCGAAAGGACATCCCACCGGCCGTCGCGTGACTTTCATCAATAGCTTCGCCATCCGCGGACAATACTTCAACTTCTCAACCACAGGACAGTGGATGTGGGATGAGATCTCCGTGAGCATCCCCGCATCGGATAACACCTACGAAGTGGTGGAGGAGATTCACAACGTCATCGTGCAGGAGACGGAGAAGAGCGCACGGCTCGCCGAAGACGAGTGGAGACGCAGCACACGGCAGTATGGACTGAGCCAGTTCAGCGCCGACCCGGCGATCAACCTGCGGCCTTCGGGTGCAGGGATCGATCTGGTCATCCGCTACATCACGCGGGCGTCTGAACGCTTCGAGACCCGGAATCGGCTGTATCAGCGCGTGATCGATGTAATGCACAAGCCGTCTGCGCTTGCGGTGCATGCGGGGGAAAAGCGGGGATAGATAAGCTCACCATCTCTCCGATTGTCATCCTGAGCATAGGGAAGGACCCGTTCTTATTTTTGTCATTTCGCAGCGACCGAAGGGAGCGGAGAAATCTGCTTCTCTACCCGGGACCCTTCCAAGGGAAAAGCAAATTCCTACGGGATGACAAAACTAAAAACGGTTCGAGCTTCGCTCGAATGCCCACATAAGCTTCGCGTATGTGGGGCACCCAATGCTGGGGCTGCCCTAGGGTGTTATTCAATCATTCAGTTATTCAATTAACTATTTACCAACGAACTCCGCATTGATCCACTTCTTCGTAGCTTCATACTGCTGCGGACGGCCCAGGAAGTTTTTCACCAGCGTATTCGCGCTCGCCGTACCACCCGGTTCCAATATCGTCTTGCGATAGCGCATCGCCGCCGGACCATCGA
>JAEKKE010000722.1 GCA_019510535.1 Acidobacteriota bacterium | reverse complement strand
TCGCTGGTGGTGTGCCGGTCATCCCCGGTGCACTGCAGGGTATCGGCGGTGACGAGATTGTCCGAATCAGCGGCATCGTCAACGGCACCTGCAACTTTATCCTCAGCCACATGGAGCAGGGTGCGGAGTACGCCGAGGTACTGGCTCAGGCGCAGAAGCTTGGCTACGCCGAGGCGAACCCTTCTGCTGATGTAGATGGCTACGATGCCCGCGCCAAGCTCTGCATTCTGTCGCGCGTTGCCATGCACGCCGAGCTGAATCCCGATGAGGTGCCGACGCAGTCCATCAGCAAGGTATCGGCGGTCGACTTCCACTATGCGAAAGAACTTGGCTGCACCATCCGCCAGGTAAGCCGCGCCCAGGTCCAGGACGGCGTGGTGCACGCGCGCGTAGGCCCCATGGTGGTTCCGACCGAGTCGCCGATTGCGTGGAGCCACGGCACCCAGAACATTAACCAGCGGGCGCTTTGGCGGCGATGTGGTCTTCAGCGGCCACGGCGCCGGCGCGCACCCAACGGCAGTTGCGGTTGTCAGCGATCTTCTCGCGGTTGCGCAGCAGTGCGGTGTGGTGCATCAGCCGGTGCGCAAGCGCGCTGTGGTGGGCGAGTTCCTCGCTCCGCACTACCTGCGTTTTGTGGTGAGCGACAAGCCCGGCATCGTCTCCGCCATCGCCGGAGCCTTGGCCAAGGTGGGAGCGAACATCGACTCCATCCTGCAGCGCCCCGGCTATCCGAAAGACCGTCTGCCCTTCGTCGTAACCACCGAGCCCTGTTTGACCTCCGTCGTCGAGAGAGCACTGCGCTCCATCGCAAAGATGGACTGCATGCTGGAAAAGCCGCTCTGCCTGCAGATGCTTCGCATCGAAGACAAAGCGGAAGACTAACTCTTTCGTTTTGTCGGCCTGAGCGAACGGGTCCCAGCCAGCTTCGCTGGCTGGGGCGGGAAGCGAAGGACCTGTTTTGTCACCGATTCTTTCGCATGAGAAAGAATCAGTTCGCGCTACGCGCGAATGTTTTGCTTAAGGGCATGGCTTCAGCCATGCCGTACTGCGCACCAAAGGAATGCGGCTTTAGCCGCTGAGGTCAAATTCTGCGGGGGCATAAAGTAGAGCAACCCTCAGGGGCTAAAGCCTGCTCGTGGCTCACTTGATACGGCATGGCTGAAGCC
>JAEKKE010000178.1 GCA_019510535.1 Acidobacteriota bacterium | reverse complement strand
TCGACCGCCCCGTAACGATTCAGGTGCCGGAGACGCAGCCGTACACCAAGCCATACTTTTCGCGTAGCAGCCTGGAGCAGACTGTCTACGATGTGCAGAATCCAGCCGCGCTCGGTATGCCGATCGAGCCGTATCCGCTCAGCGCGGTGATTCATGTGCAGTATGACGGCGTTACCTTCCCCGTCACCGCAACCGTGCAGACGCAGCATCGCTATCTCGGCTATGGCATTGTGTATGAGCCGCTGCTGATCGCTCCCGCGATCTCGGTCACGGTCTCGCCGCAAGCGGGTATTGTTCCCATGACGGCGACGAGCTTTACGTTGAATGTGAACGTGCGCTCGAACGTGAAAGGTCCAGCGAAGGGAGAGCTCGCGCTCAATCTGCCTGCGGGCTGGACCTCCTCACCGGCGAAGGCCACCTTCAGCGCTATGCGGGACGGCGATGAGCAGAGCATCAGCTTCCAGGTGACGCCGAAGTCGGTTGAGACAAAAGCGTATACGCTTACGGCGGTCGCAACCTATAACGGCAAGCAATATACGGATGGCTATGTCACGACCGGGTATACAGGGCTTCGGCCGTATCCGTCGTATCGCGATGCGGCGTATCGCACGACGGGCACGGATGTGAAGATCGCCCCGGGTCTCAAGGTGGCTTATGTGACCGGCACCGGCGATGAAGTGCCGCAGACGTTGGCGGACTTCGGCATTCATCCCACATTTCTTTCGCCGCAGGACATCGCCAAGGCCGATCTCTCGGCCTATGATGTCATTCTGCTGGGCATCCGTTCCTATGCCGCACGGCCGGAGCTGCGGACCTTCAACAACCGCCTGCTCGACTATGTGCAGCAGGGTGGCGTGGTGATCTCGCAGTACCAGAGCAACGAGTACGACCACAACTTCGGTCCGTATCCCATCACGCTCGGTGGGGAAGGGGAGCGCGTTGTGGAAGAGGACTGCAAGGTTACGATCCTCGACGACAAAGACCCTGTCCTGAACTGGCCGAACAAGATCACGACAGCGGACTTTGATGGTTGGGTAGAAGAGCGCGGCCACGGCTTCCTGCAGAGCTGGGATGTGAAGTATACGGCTCCTACGGAGATGCACGACACACAGATGGATCCGCAGAAGGGCGGCCTGATCTATGCCCGCTATGGCAAGGGCGTCTATGTGTATATGGCGTATGCCTTCTTCCGCCAGATGCCGGATGGTGTGCCGGGAAGTTTTCGTATCATGGCGAATCTGTTAAGTGTGGGGAAGAATAAGAGTTTGAAGTAGCGCTCGCGGCGATTTCAAGTGAATCGGCTGCCCGAAGCGGGCAGCCGATTTTTATTTGCTTCGCGGAAGAGTGGATATCGCGATCAGGTTTTCGGGCGTGATTTCAGATGAGGCATCACCTTTTGGTGCAGAACGGCGATCAGTTCTTCATCCATGTACTCATAGTTGTCAGGAATCCCAAGAACAACTACTTTCCGTGTTCTCAGCAGGGATGAAAATCTTTCGTTCAGCCTGCGCTTATGAATGGTCTCCATCGCGAAGATGATCTCTGCCCATTCAACCAGGTCGGCGGATACGACTGTCTCGGCGTCCGGGCTGGTTCCCGCAGAGGCCGTTTCTGTATCCGGCGGATCTGAGAACACGACCTCGGCGGTCGGACTACGCAATCTATTTCTGCTGCAAACGAAGAGAACATTCACGGGGTTCAGCATACGGTATTGCGTTCGGTCTCGGGGAAAGAAGCTCTCAGAGTGTTCTATCGCCAATGAATAACGATTTCAGCCAATGAAAAATTAACTTGCGCGGTCTTTGCGCACATGTATAGAGTGGCTGGCGGCCGACCTCACCACGACAGAGACAGATCAGAGAGCGGCTCAGGTATCGCGCATATCCGCGCGAATGTATACGTGTACATTTTGCGCCCGCAATGTTCCTCTCCCCTCCCCGGTTACACCTCAAACGGAGACATGCATGCAAACCCCATCGCTGTATAGTTCTACACACAGAGCTAAACCTGGAATGAAAGCTCTGGCCGTTCTTTTACTTTCCCCAACCCTGATGCTTGCGCAGGGACCACGTCATCCCGGCCTTTACCTGCCGCCGGCCCCCAGTTACGTCATAGCCCCATCGGAGACCGCAGTACAGCTTCAGTTCGGTACTGTGTCGTTGACGACCGTGCAGACACAGCTCAATGCTGCGCGAGTTGCCAATCCTGATTCGCCCATCGTGCTTACGCTTACCGGGACGTATTGGGTGCGTTCGGCTCCGCTGGTTCTGCCGTCGAAGACGTCCGTTGTTCTTTATGGCACGATTGCTGCGTTTCCCGGCGCTACGGCGAGCAGTCTGATCTCCATCTCCGGTCAGAGTAAGGTTGCGATTGCTGGCGGTGTGCTGGAAGGGAACTTCGCGAATCTCTCGGGCATCGATGCCGAGGCTTCCACCAAGATCAATATTGATTCCGTCACCATCCGAAACACGGGCCGCGACGCCATCGTTCTCTCCGGCAATGGCAATACGACTTTCGACAGCGGGTCAGCGATCACCCGCTGCGATATCGCCGGATCAGCCGCCAACGGCGTTACGGTAGAGAACATCACCCAGACGCTGCTGTTGGACAACTTCATTCACGCCAACAGAGGAACCGGTGTGCAGTTGAGCGGAGCTCACTCCTCGGTGACCAATAATGAGATCAGCGGAAATAAGATCGGTGTCTTTGCCGATGCCAACAACAATCTGATCTCGGATAACGATCTGAGCGATAACGCTCAGTCGGGTGTGCAACTGGCATCTCTCAGCTCCGTGACTTCGATCATGCGCAATGTGATCCGTCGTAACGGAGTGAGCGGGATTGATTTCGACGGTACGGGCAACTTCATCTTTGATAACGTGCTAGCCAACCAGAACGATCTCACTGACCGCTCATCGGCGAACTATGTCGTTGCTCATGGAGCTCCGCTGAACGCGCCGGCGAGCACCTACTTCTATCCGCCCACCATCGATAACCAGCACAACGATCCCATCCTCAATGGCGTAAGCCGAGCCGACATTACGGTGAGTGGGGGCAACCTCAACGATGTGCAGACAGACTACAACGCGGCGCTTGCGGCGAATCCAGGAAGCTATATCGTCCTGCACATGAATGGGACGTTCACCATGGACGGAACCTCGCCTCTCACGCTCAGCTCCAACACGGCGGTTCTGCTTAACGGCACCATCAACGTAACCTCGAAACCCACTCAGGTCATCGCGGCTACCAACCCCGCGTCATTCGTTTCGATCTCCGGCGGCACCATCGATATGAATGGTCAGGGTAAGATCACCGGAATCTTCTTTCCCTCAAGCACGAATGCAAACATCGATCACGTCACGCTGATCAACGGCGGCATCCCGACGGTGCGTACCAGCGGCGGCATGATCCAGTTGCAGCGGGGAGGAGGCTACAACATCCTCTATCGCAACACGGTCAACATGAGTGGCGGACGCTGTATCTGGACCGAGCATTCGAATGCGCACTACGTGGTGATGGAAAACAAGGTGAGCAACTGCAACATGGATGGAGTCGACCTGGACGCTGCCACCTCCAACAGTTTCGCGATCGACAACAGCAACATCGACAACGTTCGCTATGGAGTCTTTATCGAGCAGTCTGACTCCTTCAACAAGATCTATGGCAACTACACCACGACTCGTGATTACGCTTCGCCTACCGGTCACGGAATCGGGGTGTATAACAATGCCACCGCCAGCTCAACGCGCGCAGTAACGGATGGCAATGTCGCCTTCAGCAATGTGAACGATGTCGTCAATAACGGCCTGCGCATCGGCTCCATCGCAACCGCCGCTGGCGGCGTTGCCGAGTCGGCGCACACCTTCTTCTTCAACAATGTCGCTACCAACAATGGCGGGAATGCCATTCTGTTCGACACGCAGTTCCCAGGAAGTGTCGAGAACTATCTCTCGCAGACGGTCCTGGCGGGGAACAAGAACAACCTCAGTCAGCAGAACACCAACGGAACGGCGCCGCCGGATTTCTTCAATCCGATGTCTGCAATCGATCTGGCGCTCAGCCGGCCGGTAACGGTCTCTTCGACGGCGACCGGCTCTGACCCGGCAAATGCCGTCGACGGTTTGGCCTTTACCGGCTGGAAGGCAGGCGGCAGTTCAGAGGAATGGTTGACGGTGGACCTGGGCAGCTCAACCAGCTTCCAGCGGGTTGTCGTAAATCCATCGACGCTATTGGGGTTGCTTCAGCCTATACGGCTCCAGTCTTCGGATGACGGAGTGAACTTCTCCGACATCCGGAGCGTCGCGCTCCCCGGTTCCGTACGCACCTTCCTCTTCAAAGCTGTTTCGGCACGCTATCTGAGGGTGAACGTTCGCAGCATTCCGGGAGTTGAGATCAACCTGCGCGAGGTAAGCGTTTATCCGCAATAGAAGGAAGAGAAGCGGCGAGGGGAGGAGGCATTCTTCCCTCGCCGCGTTTGCCGCCACGTACAATCGAACCCGGGCATGACCACTGTTCGTTCCTATTCCAAGATCAATCTCGGCCTGCATATCGGCCCGCCCCGTCCGGATGGATACCACCACCTGGCGACCATTTACCAGACCATCGAGCTCCATGACCTGGTAACGGTCACAGCGAAGGCAGCCAACGAGACCAGCATCACGCTTCGCTGCCAGCACCCTGGAGTTCCCTGCGACGAGCGCAACACAGCCTATAAGGCAGTGGCCATGGCTCTGGATGCTCTGGAGACGAAAGCTGCGGTCGAGATCGTGATCGATAAGCGCCTGCCGGTGCAGGGTGGCATCGGCGCCGGGTCGGCAAACGCCGCGGCCGCGATTCTGGCTCTTGAGGTCGAACTCGGCCGCCAGCTCGCTGCCAACGCCCGGCTGGTTCTGGCCGGCAGGGTGGGTTCTGACGTCCCGATGTTCCTTATTGGCGGTACGATGCTCGGCATCGAACGAGGGGAAGAGACCTTTCCGTTACCGGATCTTCCTTCTTTTCATGTGGTTACTGCGTTTCCCGAGGTGGGAGTGTCGACGCCGCAGGCCTTCCGCGACTGGGACGCACGATTGACCCAAAATGCTGAAAACGATAGACTAGTGGAGTTTCGTCGGCGTGTTGCCATGGCATTCGCCGGCCAACCTGGTGTCTCCGGCAAGGCTGGAGACCTGGCCGAGGAGCCTCTTCTCGCGCTTGTCCGCACCGGGCTTGAGAACGACTTTGAAACAGTCGTCTTTCCCCAGCAGCCATCGCTGCGTGCGCTCAAATCTGCGTTAGAAGAAGGTTCTTTATACTCGGCACTGTCCGGCTCTGGTTCTTCTCTGTTCGGTTTGTACCGTACAGAAGAGGCCGCGCAAGCCGCACAGCAGAGAGTTCGTTCGCTTGGATGTGAGGCGCGACAAACACGCACCTTGCCTCGGAGCGAGTACTGGGCCACGATATTTGTATAGGCCGCAGTAGATGGGCGATCGACTAATGGTAGGTCAAGTGCCTTTGGAGCACTTTGTCTAGGTTCGAATCCTAGTCGCCCAGCCAAATATGCCGTATGCCAACGGGCATGCGTGAAGCGCAGTGTGCCGAACATGGCTCGCTGTATGACCAGATCGGACGGACGCAGCACCTCAAAGGGCAAACCTGCCCGGAAGGAAGCCACGAAGCATGACCGACGCCACCCTCTCGCAGAGCGAACTACACAGCATGCCATCCCCCGCGGTGAAACCCGCGGAGCGTAAGCGGGCCTCCCGCATCGCTGACGACAAGCGTTTCAAGATCTTTTGTGGTTCTGCCAACAAGCCGTTGTGTGAAGAGGTATGCAAATTCCTGGGAGTCGCCATGGGCGAGACGCGTCTACAGCGCTTCTCGGATGGTGAGATTCACTTCCAGCTTCTTGAGAATGTGCGCGGCGCCGATGTCTTCCTGGTACAGCCCACCAGCTTCCCCGTCGATCAGCACTTGGTCGAACTGCTCATCATGATCGATGCACTGAAGCGCGCTTCCGCCGGCCGGATCACCGTGGTGATTCCGTACTACGGCTATGCCCGCCAGGACCGCAAAGATCGTCCGCGTGTCGCCATCAGCTCTAAGCTGGTTGCCGATCTGCTGCAGACCGCGGGAGCGAACCGCGCTCTGCTGGTCGATTTGCATGCGGCGCAGATTCAGGGTTTCTTCAATATTCCGGTCGATCATCTGTTCGCTTCGCCGGTTCTGGTCTCGCACTTCCGCGAGATGAACCTGCCGAATCTGACGGTGGTTTCACCGGATGCCGGCGGCGTGGAACGCGCCCGTTTCTTTGCGCAGAAGATCAATGCTCCGCTGGCCATCGTCGATAAGCGCCGTACCGATATCAACGTCACCGAAGTCATGAACGTGATCGGCGATGTGAAGGGTCGCACCTGCCTGGTGCTCGACGACATCATCGACACCGCCGGAACGCTGGTAAAGACGGCCGAAGCTCTTCTGGAGCAGGGAGCTGCCGAGGTCTACGCCTGCGCGTCGCATGCTGTCCTCTCTGGCCCTGCGTCGGAGCGTATCGCGGCCAGCCGCCTGAAGCAGGTGGTCGTCACCAACACTATCCCGCTGAATGAGGGAGCTCAGAAGCTGGGAGACAAGATTAAGGTTCTTTCGATCGCCGGTCTGCTGGGACGCGCCATCGAGAGTATTCATATGGAGACCAGCGTCAGTTCGCTGTTCTCTTAGCAGTTTGTTGTTGCATTTCAACTCAACCGCGGTGATGAGCCGCAAAGGGAGCGGCCGGCGGTTAGAAGCAGCAAGCCGACCGTGCCCGAAAGGAAAACATAATGTCAGAAGCAGTTCTCGCATCTGTTCGCGAAGGCAAGTTCAACAAGAATGCGGCTCGCCGCGTACGCGTCGCCGGTCAGATTCCGGCTGTGGTGTACGGCGCCGGACAGGATTCGCAGGCTATCGCCGTCGATCCGAAGGTCATCACCCGCATTCTGCACTCCGAGTCGGGTCACAACACGATCTTCGACCTCACCGTCGGATCGGCCGCTCCTATCAAGGCCATGATCGTTGATTGGCAGTACGAGCCTATCAAGGGCAAGCTGCTGCACATCGACCTGAAGCGTATTGCCATGGACAAGGCTATCCGCGTCAGTGTTCCGGTCATGCTGATTGGTACGGCTACGGGCGTGAAGAACCAGGGCGGCATTCTGGACCACATCCTGCGTGAGGTCGAGGTCGAGTGCCTTCCGGGCGATATCCCCTCGCACATCGATGTCGATGTCAGCAACCTCGGTCTGCACCAGGCGATCCACGTCTCTGACCTTCCGCACGCCGGCAAGGTCAAGTTCCTGGTGGACGAGGGCGCTGTTGTGGCTCACGTCACCATCGTGAAGGAAGAGGCTCCAGTGGAAGCTGTTGCCGCAGCCGAACCGGAAGTAGCCAAGAAGGGCAAGGAAGCTGCTCCTGCAGCTGACTCTGCCAAGAAGTAACTGCCTGACGGCGGCTGCCGGAGCGCATAGCCTGGCAGCCGCTGCGGGATCTGTAAGGGATTTGGAACGTGAAACTGATTGTCGGACTTGGAAATCCAGGAATCGAGTATCAGTTCACGCCGCATAATGCGGGGTTTCTGGCCATTGACCGTATCGCGGAAGACGCGGGAGCGGTGGTGGCCAACCGGAGAGGAAAGGCGCTCACCGGCAAGGCGATTCTGGCAGGGCAGGAAGTTCTGCTGGCAAAGCCTGAGACCTTTATGAATCTGAGCGGGCTTTCGGTAGCTGCTCTGGTTCAGGAGCTCGGCATCGATCCGTCGAAGGACGTGATTGTGTTGTATGACGAGCTGGCGCTTCCGCTGGGCACCATCCGCATTCGCGAACGGGGCAGCGCCAACGGGCATAACGGTGTGAAGTCCATCACCGCAGTGCTCGGGACAGAAGATTGGATCCGCGTCCGGATCGGGGTAGGTAAACCGCCTGCCGCCGACGGCCGCGAGATCAGGGCCGGTGGTTCGAACTACCTGCTCGCGCCCATGAAAAAGGCCGAGCTCACCGCGCTGGATGAAGTACTCGATCGTGTGAAGCTGGCGGTCGAGGCGGTGCTGACAGAAGGTGTCGGTCCCGCGATGAGCAAGTTCAATGCAGTACCTAAGTAAGGCAGGCAGCGGCGACGCGGTCTGGCAGTAAACGAAGTACCTAACTTCCATACCGCCTTAAACGGCGGTGCCCGGCAAAACCGGGCAGAAAGAAGAACCGAATGAATCGCACTTACGAAGTCATGTTTATCGTCCGTCCTGACGTGCAGGAAGAGGACCTGGACAAGCTGATCGAAGGCTTCTCCGGCACCGTCACCACCAATGGTGGCGAGGTGAAGTCCGTGGAGAAGATGGGCCGCCGCCGTCTGGCGTACGTCGTCCGCAAGTTCCAGGATGGCCTGTACATTCTGATGAACGTCGCCGCTGACGGAAAGCTGATCGCCGAGCTGGAGCGCCGTCTCCGCGTTACCGAGCAGGTCATCAAGTTCATCACCGTCCGCACGGATGAGGAAGACAAGCGCCTCGCCAAGATCAAGGCAATCCGCGACACCAAGGTCAAGCGTTCGGCGCAGAGCGCGAGCCCGAGCCCCAGCCCCAGCCCCGAGGCTCCGGCTGTTGTTGCCGCCGCTGCTGCTGAGCCCGAGGCTGCTACCGCCTAAGCCAGTTTTTGAGTACTACCGACGAAGAATGCGGTCCTGATCGCTTCCCGGCATAGCCGGTCCGGAGGTCTCCTCGCAGACCTGGGGCGACAAGCCGCCATAACCATCGAAAGGATAATCAGCAATGGCTGACGAGATTACGACAACACCAGCAGCAGCAGCTCCCTCCGAACGTTCTTCCGAACGTCCCTCCGGCCCTCGTGGCCCACGTCCTGGCGGCCCGGGTGGCCCCGGCGGTCCGGGTGGCCCTGGCGGCCGCAAGTTCTTCCGCCGCAAGAAGGTCTGCAAGTTCTGCACCGAGAAGATTGATGCCATCAGCTACCGCGATGTGCGTCTGCTGCAGGGCTTCGTTGCCGAGCGCGGAAAGATCGTTCCCCGCCGCCTGACGGGCGTGTGCACCACTCACCAGCGCAAGCTCAGCGCGGCCATCAAGCAGGCTCGTAACATCGCCCTGCTGCCGTTCGCGGCTCGCTACTAAGCAAAGAGATCAGGAGAGATTCAAATGGAAGTCATTCTGAAGGAAGATATCCTCAAGCTCGGCCACCGTGGCGACGTCGTGAAGGTTGCCGACGGCTATGGCCGTAACTATCTGCTGCCGCAGAAGCTCGCCATCGAAGCGACTGCGGCCAACAAGGCCGTCATCGAGCAGATGAAGGGCTCCGCTCTGCGCAAGTCCGCGCGTGAGAAGGGCGATGCCGAGACGCAGGCCACCAGCCTCAACAACGCCGAGCTCGTCTTCGAGCGCAAGGTTGGCGAGGGCGACCACCTCTTCGGTTCGGTTACCTCCTCTGACATTGCACAGGCTCTCGAAGCGCAGGGCTTTACCGTTGACCGCCGCAAGATCGCTCTGGATGAGCCGCTGAAGACCATCGGCGAGTTCCACGTGCCGATCAAGCTGCACCGTGAGGTTTCGGCCCACGTCAAGGTCGTCATCAAGAGCGACAAGCCGGAAGATGTTATCTCCAGCGCCGCTCCCGCGGAAGAGCCGGAGACGGTTGAGGCTGAGTAAGCCCTTCCGCACAAGGCAAGACACGAAGGCCGCCCGACAGGGCGGCCTTTCTGCTTATGTTGGTGAAATCGAGCATTTTCCGTCTAGGTGTGATGTAGGGCTTCCGTATTTATGGCCGTTTTCCGCACTGAAAACGCAGCTGCACGCCCTTCCGGGATACTCAGCAACAGGGAAAATGCTTTAATCCGAACACTTCTTCTGCCTTCACGGTCTATGAATATAGAAGGGACAACGGATGGGTTCGCCTGCTCTGCAACTCGGAATGCGCCGCGAACTTATTGCCGACTTGGTTCTGGTGCGCAAGAACGAATGGGATGCGGTCTTCGCCGGGCTTGTCCAGGAGCATGCGCGGCTGCTGTATCGCATCGCCTATGCCGTGGTGAGAAATCAGCAGGATGCGGAAGACGCCGTGCAGGATGTCTTTCTCAAGGCCTATCGTGCACAGCCCAATCCGCAGGATGCACGAGCATATCTGGCGCGCGCGGCGTATCGGTCGGCTCTTGACCGGCTGCCGCGCAAGGATACGCGACCTATTGCCGACCATGAGGACTTCCGCGCAGAAACCCCATCTCAGGAGGATCTCGCCACCGGATGGAGTGAGCAGCAACGGCTGCATCGCCTGATCGATGGCCTACCTGAAGATCTGCGGCAGCCCCTGTTGCTGACGGCCATCGAGGGGCTGACCTCGCGCGAGGTCGCGGCCATATTAGGTATTCCCGAGGGCACGGTGAGAACGCGTACACAGCGGGCAAGGGAAGAGCTGCGGAGGCGATTGGAAAGGAGGAAGGCGTGATGGAAGAACTGGACGATCTGCTTCACCGTGAAGCGAATGCGGAACCGCTGCATGGATTCGAAGAACGCATCCTGCATCGTATTGCCTCGCAACGGAACCGCCGATCCTTGTGGGTGTGGGGAGTTGGAGCGGCTGCGATCTGTGCCGCCGGCGTTGTGATCTGGACGGCGCGGTCTCCGAAGCCGTCGGAGCAAAAGCCTGCCATCGCAATCGTCCAATCGCCATTGCCTGGCACTCCCATGTCTTTGCCGATGAAGCTGTCGCCATCGCCGCCAATGCCCTCTGGTCATTCCGCGAAGGTCTATTCCGCACCCAAGGTTGTTATCGCAACCTCTGTTGAAGAGAAGCTTCCCAAACTTGATGTTTTTCCTTCGCCCGCAAGAGATACAACGGAGCATCGCGATACTGTCGCTCTGTCCGACCCGCGGGTGGTGCAGGCCGCGGCCGATCTCAAACAACGGCAGGAAGAGCGGGCGGAAAGGTGATCAACAGTCGAGAGTATTCGACCTATCTCGCAGGTGGTTCGAAGGAGACGGCGGGAACGTCATCAATCCGTACCGGCAGCAAGGTACCGATCCCCGTCAGTTACGAGACGGCGAGACCAAACAATACCCAGATTACGTACATCGATGTGGGGGTGAATATCGACGTTCGGGGAGACCGGGTGGAGGACGGAAAGCTTTACTGTTTCATCAAGGCTGATATCACCAGCATCGACACCAGTGCAGCCACGAATGAAAACAGCAATTTTCCCAAGGTGGTCCGCCAGAATCTCTGGAGTTCTCCAATTTTTGCTCCCATTGGCAAGCCCATCACACTCTTCTCGTCGGACGATGTCGCTTCGAAGCGAACCATGCAACTGGAACTGACCGCAACCGAGGTCAAATAGAGCAATTCTCCAGGTAACCGTAAAGGGCCGCCATTAGGCGGCCCTTCCTTCTTGAGGTTATTGATATCAGGCGCTTTTGCGGAAACGGTTGACGCCCGCCTGGGCATCCTCACGTTTGTCGGTGACTTTATGTTGCCGTGCCGACTCCTCACTTGCAGAGTGCGAGGTAATCCCCTGGTTCTCACCTTCGGGTGTGCGCGTGCTGAGTTTGCCTACAGGTGCTTGTGAGCTCTGTACAGAGTGGCGTTCAATCTGCCGCTGATCGGTATGGAGCGGAGCCCGATCTTCGCCCATCTGTGCTCCGTCGCGGTTAACGTAAAGTCTCTCTTCTTCCGCACTTAGGCCAAGATCTTCAATCGCCTGATCTTCATCCAGATCGCTCTGCGCAATATCGACGTTCTGCTGTGTCTGGGTATGGGGCGTTTTACGAATTGCCATGGCGTCCTCCTTGGGCGTTGTAGGACGCCGAAGGAGGACATCACGTTGTCAGCTTAGAGCATTGTCCCTGCTGCTGGGTATCCCGGAGGGGGCTTGCAGCGGCGTTTTCATTGCGGAAAACGCCCATAGATGCGGAAGCCCTCCACTACACCTACAGGGAAATGCTCTATTGCAAAGCTTCCAGGGCTGTTTTGGCCTTGTCGTAGAGCAACTGTGTCTCAGCTTGTTGCTTCTTCAGGCCTTCCACCACATGCGCCGGAGCCTTGCCGACAAAGGCTTCATTGCCAAGCTGTTTTGCCGCAGCCTCCAGGCCTTTGCTCAACCTGGCAAGTTCCTTGGTCAGGCGCTCGGTCTCGGCGGCCACATCGATCTGCCGCTCGTAGACTACCGCCACATCGAACTTCGGCGTGTTGCGGACGTTGGCTCCGCTCAGCGCACCTTCCATGAAATCGACCGCGTCAACACGCGCGAGCCGCGACAACATCTCGCGGTTGGCGTCGACGAGGGCAACGACATGGTTATTGGTGAAGATGCGAATCGGTGCGAACTCCTTCTCCGGTACAGCAGCATCTTTGCGCAGGCCGCGGATGGAGACGATGAGATCCTGCAACAGCGCCATGTTCTCTTCCGCGTCCTTGTAGGACGGGAAGTCGCTCGCCTGCGGATAACGCGTCAGCGCAATCGATTTGGCGTACGGCTCATTGTCATACAGCGCATGCCATACCTCTTCCGTAAGGAAGGGCATGAAGGGGGAGAGCAGGCGCAGTGCCGCTTCGAAGACACCGACCAGAGAGGCCAGCGTGATCGCCGTCTCAGCGTTGCCCGGGCGGTCGAAGTTCAGACGCAGCTTTACCAGCTCCAGGTACCAGTCGCAGAACTCACCCCAGAAGAACTGATAGACAGCTGCCGACGCCTCATCGAAGCGGTAGTTGTTCAGCGCTGTCTCCACCTCGGCGCTTACCACGGAGAGACGAGCGAAGATCCAGCGCGTCTCCAGCGGCGTCTCCGCCGGCAACACAGTAACGGGCAGATTCTCGCCCAGACGGATCTTGTAGCCGGCCTCCTTCGCCTTCTCAATCTGCATGAAGAGGAAGCGGGCTGCATTCCAGATCTTGTTGGCGAAGGCGCGATATCCCTCGGTGCGCTGCTCGTTGAAGGCGATGTCGGTTCCGGGCGAGGCCTGGCTCGCCAGCGTGTAACGCACTGCGTCAGTTCCAAAACGCTCGATGATCTCGATCGGGTTGATCACGTTGCCCTTGGTCTTCGACATCTTCTGGCGATCGGCATCGCGCACCAGGCCGTGGATGTAGACCTCTTTGAACGGCACAGCATCCTTCAACGTACGTTTGCTGCCGTCGGCCATGGGGACATCGAGCATGAAGTGGCATCCCAGCATGATCATGCGGGCCACCCAGAAGAAGAGGATGTCGAAGCCGGTGACCAGCAGCTCGGTCGGATAGAAGGCTTCCAGCGCCGCACCCGCCTCCGGCCAGCCGAAGACGGTGAAGGGCAGCAGGCCTGAGG
>JAEKKE010000429.1 GCA_019510535.1 Acidobacteriota bacterium | reverse complement strand
CATCACGATATCTGGGATCTCGACCTTCCGAGCGCGACGCTGATTGACGTCAAGCAAAAAGGGAAAACCATTCCCGGGATCGCGGTAATGAACAAAACCTCGATCTTGTTTATGCTCAATCGCATCACAGGCCAGCCTCTCTTCGAAACAAAGGAAGTGCCGGTTCCAACCGATACGGACATACCGGGGGAGCAGCCATGGCCGACCCAACCGATGTCGGTGACGCCACCTCTGGCCAAGGTCAGTTACGACGAAGGCGATGTTGCGGATGTCACGCCGGAGCTGAAGTCCTTTTGCCAGAATCTGATTGCGGAAAAGCACGTGGTTTCTTCCAAGCTGTTTCAGCCGCTGCGGACGGACTCCGCCCTTGCCAGCTTTCCGGGCAGTTTGGGCGGCATTGACTGGGGTGGATCGGCGTTCGACCCGGGACGTGGGGTGCTTGTGGCGAACACCAACAACCTTGCGGCCTTGGCAACGATGATTGCACGGCCGGATGGCAGCTATGGCATGAAAGACGGATACCTATATTTCTGGAACCCGAAAACCCGGCAGCCTTGCACCGCCCCGCCGTGGGGACAGTTTAGCGGGGTCGATGTGAACACGGGCAAGATCAAATGGCAGGTGCCCCTTGGTGTCAGCGATGACTTGCCCGCCGGCCAGCGCGATACCGGCCGCGTCAATCTCGGCAACCCGATGGTCACCGCCGGAGGGGTGGCGTTTATCGGCGCCACTGACGATAGCCGCTTCCGCGCCTTTGAAACCTTGACCGGCAAACTGTTGTGGGAGGTGACGTTGCCGGCAACGGCATCATCCGGCCCGATCAGTTATCGCGGAAAAGATGGGCGCCAATACATCGCGGTTGTCGCCACCGGCGGCAACAATGCGGGGGTTCCGGCCACCGCCGATGATGTGGTCGCCTTCGCTTTACCGGCTGGGCGTGGGCCAAGCCGCTAGTCGGCGCCGCCTCAGATCTGGCGTGGAATGCTGCGGTGCAAATAAACGCCCGCCGCACAATAGCACTTTGCTCAATTGTCTGAGTAGAGGTTAGGATCATCGGCCAGCCGCGAGACTCAACAGGACGTCAACCATGGACTTTCAGATGGCCGTTGTCCGTGCAGTTGTGCGGCTTCGCCCGCGATTCATCTTTCTCGTTCTTCCGTTGAGCCTTGTCGGCATTCTGGCAGCGGCGCAGCATCTTCGGGCCCAAGGGGCCGCCACAGCCACATCGGTACAGACATCCTTCGCCACCACCGCCAAGCCGTTTTTCGAAAAAAACTGCATGGGATGCCACAAAGGCGATGCCGCCCCTGCGGGCCTGCGGGTCGACCGGCTGACCGGCACCCTGCAAGAGCAGGAAATGGAGACCTGGGAACGGGTTTACCGGCGGGTGGCGAATGGAACCATGCCGCCGGCCGCCGCACGCCAACCCTCGTCCGCTGAGCGCCAGCAAATGACGGCATGGATGGACCATGCCTTCGCGTTCGCGCGCACGCGGCCGACGCCCAAGAACGGTCTGGTGCGCCGTCTGACGGTCGCGCAGTACCGCAACACCGTGCGGGACTTGCTGAAGCTGGAAGATGACGTCGCGGAGGCGCTTCCGCCCGACGCGCTGTCGAAAGAGGGGTTCCTCAACAACCAGGAGCTGCTGGAGCTTTCTCCGCAATTGATGAATTCCTATTTCGAAGTCGGCGATCGCGCCCTCAGCCGTGTGATCGCCGATCCTGACCAAAAGCCGATGATCGAGAATTTCCGTGTCGACCTCGGCGCCGGCATCAACAAGGACCCGATCAAGGATCGGCTGATTCTGGGTCCGGCTAATTTTCTGCTGGAGCCCGAGAACTTCACGGTAACCCAGCTCGTCCCCAAGAAGCCCTTCGCTTTCAAGCCGTTCGTTATGCAGACCAAGTTGCGATTTGTCGAAGGCTATACCGGCAACGCAACCGTGCGTGGATGGAAAGAGTACAACAGCATCTATCACGCGGTGTTCGCCGATCTTCGCGGCAGCAACGGCTATCCCAAGGGCAGGGCGTGGGACGCGGTGCCGGAAGGGCTGCTGCTGCGCCCCGCGATTCCCAGCGAACAACCCAATGGTTCGGAAGGTTTCGGCCCCAAGGCGAACTTCAAGATCGCCCTGCGCGAACTGCCGGACGATGGCAAATTCCGCATTACCATCACCGCCGCCAAATATGATGACGGCCTTCTGCTGGACCAAGGGGCCAAGGGGGCACCCCAAGCCGCCACAGACGCAGTGACCGTCACGCGCGCAAAGCCGAATGCGACCATCGCCAAGGCGGGCGTCTATCAGGTGGATGTCTACCCGCAGGCTGAGGCGCCCGCGCCGGCGCCGGACAAATCCCGTCTTGCCGATGGGCTGGTCGGCAACTGGACACTGGACGGACCTAGTCCCGAATGGAAACTGCTTGGCGAAACCACCAACGTTGCGACGCCCTTTGGCCAAGGCGTCCATTTCAACGTCGAAACCGATGCCGTTGCCATCCCTTATTCCGACAAGCTCGCGGCCGGCACCGGCGGCTTCACGATCAGCGGATGGGTCAAGCTTGGCGCGGCCCACAGAGGTCTCATCAGCGCCAAGGGCGAGAGTGGCCCGGGTTGGGTGGTGGAGTCGAACAGCTATGGCGGCGTCCAGTTCTTGTCTTATGGGCCCGACGGCAAGTCCAATGGACAGGTGGTAAGCGACAATGGCGTGTTGAACGGCGGCTGGCAGCATATTGCCGTTGCGGTGAGCCGCGGCACGAACCAGACGCGAATCTATGTGGGCGGCGTGCTCGTGGGGCAGGACACCATCGGGCCCGCCGATCTCACCTACAAGGGCGACGTCCTGATCGGCGCCAGTCCAGGCCAGGAATCCTATGTCGGCGAGCTGGACGAATTTCGCTATTACAATCGCGCCCTGGGCCATGCCGAGATACGAGCGTTGGCCATCCCCGGCGTCGAGCTACCCAAGCCCGTCCCACCTCCCGGGCGCGCGCTTTCGCCAACCTTTCCGGAAGTGTTTCTCAAGATCGCAAACCGTCAATTCTCAGGCGGCTTGCAGCAGCCCGCGTTCCTGGTGGCGCGCCTGGATGCGGGAATATACCCAGTCGAGGCTG
>JAEKKE010000177.1 GCA_019510535.1 Acidobacteriota bacterium | reverse complement strand
GGCCGGGCTGGCGGACCTCAGGTTGACGCAACAATAGACGCAGATATTTAAGGCCGGAAACACGGCGCAGGTTATCGCGCTCAAGCAAATTCCAGACCAGAACCATGAAGGCGCTGTCTGTAATCACGAGATCGGCCGCCAGAAGGGCATCTCGATATGCAGTATGTGTGCCGATGTCTTTCAGAGCTGGTGCAGCAGGGACTACCAATAGTCCACCATTCAGCATGCGCTGAACGGCCTCTTCTGCAGTACCAGTGAAAAAAGGCACGCCAAGAATAGTCTTCGTCATCGAATCGTTATGATCTCTCACGCGGTTCTCGACCAAAGCAAAATTGTTGTTTCGTTTTTGGTGCGGACCGGTCCTCGCCGGATGAACCGGTCTTTGCCGGATGGGGTATGTCTATATTCATTGTAACCCGAGATTAGCTACGACAGTTCTCCCTCCGACATAAGATCCTTGTCGGTAGGTAACCTAAATCGATTACCATCTATCACATGCGGTCATCCCTGGGCATGGCGTGCGCCATTTTATTAACCATCTTTATACTGGCCGGGGTCTTCGCACCGCTTCTTGCTCCTTACGATCCACTACAACTCAACCTGGATGCCAGACTGCAAGCACCAGCAACACACCACTGGTTTGGGACAGACGAACTGGGTCGAGACATCTTCTCTCGTTGTATTTATGGTGCAAGAATCTCGCTATCCGTTGCCACGAGTGTTGTTATTCTTTCGCTATTCCTCGGGCTGCTGATTGGCTCCCTCGCGGGTTTTTATGGCGGATGGCTTGATACGGTTCTGAATGTCTACCTGATCAATGCCTTCATGGCCATTCCTGGGATCCTGCTGGCAATCGCCTTTGTCGCCTTCTCGGGCCCTGGGTTTCGCAATCTTGTGGCCGCACTCTCATTGACCATGTGGACCGGATTTGCCCGCCTGGTGCGGGCTCAGGTCGCTGCTGCCGCTCAAATGGAGTATGTCGAAGCAGCACGTGCTCTCGGGGCGAGCGATCTCCGCATCATTGTGCGGCACATCCTGCCTAACGTGTTGCAGCCGGTGCTGGTTCAGGCTGCTCTCGGCCTGGCTACCGCGGTGCTCGCGGAAGCGACATTGAGCTTTCTCGGTCTGGGCACGCCTCCACCCGCACCAAGCTGGGGCAACATGCTCAATGATGCACGGTCGCATCTCTTCGACTCACCACACATGGTCATCTTCCCTGCTCTATCCGTAATGATCTGCGTGGTCGCCTTCAATTTCCTTGGCGATATCCTTCGAGATACGACCGATCCGCGGCGCAAAGTCCGTCGTGCCGCTCTCCCCCTTGAGGCCTGATATGCACTTTCGCATCGGGGTTCTCTCTGACACACACGGTCTTCTGCGTCCGGAGGTTCTGCCCGCGTTGTCAGGCGTGAAACATATTCTTCACGCCGGCGATATCGGTTCGCAGCAGATCCTGGATCATCTGCGTTCCATCGCTCCCGTCACAGCGATTCGCGGTAACACCGACACTCACGGCCCGTGCGCACTGTTACCGGCCACAGAGATGGTTGAGCTGGCCGGGCGCTTCTTCTATCTGGTGCATGATATTGCCCAGATCGACATCAACCCTTCCGCCGCAGGCGTGGACTGTGTCATTTTCGGACACTCCCATAAGCCGTCATTCGAAGAGCGGCAGGGCGTTTTTTACCTCAACCCTGGCTCCTGCGGACCACGCCGTTTTAATCTCCCAATCACACTCGCTTTGATTGAGATCGATGCAGAACGGATCACGCACCGGCTCATAGACCTCACACACGTCTAAAGCATTTTTCCTGTGCTGGATATTCCGGAGGGGGTGTGCATCGGCATTTTCATTGCGGAAAACGCCCATAGATGCGGAAGCCCTACTCTACGCCCGCAGGAAAAATGCTCTACGCAGAGCGCATGCGCGGATTCACCAAACGATAGGTAAGGTCGGTAAGGAGATTCACCGCGACATACGTCACTCCAATCGCAAGAATGCACCCCTGAACCAGCGGATAATCCCGATTAGAGATTGCCGAGATCGTCAGCCGTCCCAATCCAGGCCAACTGAAGATCGTTTCCGTCACGATCGCTCCGGCGAGCAGCGAACCGAACTGCAGACCAACTACTGTCAGTACAGGTACCAGAGCATTGCGAAAGGCATGCCAGACCACCGTGTGCTCGGGAAGGCCTTTGGCTCGATCCGTACGCAGATAGTCCTTACCTAGCTCTTCGAGTACCGAGGTACGGACCATACGAGTCAAGGTCGCGGCCAGGCCACTTCCCAGCGTGACCGCGGGCAACACCAGGTGCGTTATCAACTGCCAACCGGTCCCCGCGCCTGAGACGGGAAGCCATCCAAGCCAGATTGCGAAGACAAGGATCAGAACAGGTCCCAGAGCAAAGTTTGGTAGAGAAAGCCCGAACAGGCTGGCAACACCAATCGTGCGATCCACTCTGGTCCCATTGCGATATGCCGACCAGATACCCGCTGGCACGGAAAACAGAATGCCGATGAACATCGCCGCGGCAGTGAGCTCCAATGTGTAGGGATAGCGCTGGCCAATCAAGGCCATCACCCCCTCACGCAGGCGTACGCTGCGTCCCAGATCACCATGCGACACACCCTTCAAAAACTGCCAGTACTGGATCTGCAGTGGAAGGTCGAAGCCATACGCATGCCGCAAGGTTGAGATGTCAGCAGCCGTTGCACCTTCACCGAGCATCTGCACAATTGGATCGCCGGGCACCAGGCGAATCAGCAGAAACACCGCAGTCACAATCAACCAGAGCACCGGCAGCGTTATCAGCAGCCGCTTGACGATATTGCCAGCCTTCACGATGCTCTCGCCTCAGCTGTGTCCCGCTGTGAAACCGGCTCTACACCGACACGATTGATCTTCTGCCGAGTCATCTCAAGTATCGTAAAGCGCCTGCCGTCAAACTCGACCGACTCCCCGACGTGGGGAATGTGCCCGAGCTGCGTTAATAGGAAGCCGGCCACAGTCTGCTCTCCTTCTTCGCGGGGCAGACTCCACCGCATCTGGGTCTCAAGGTCGCGCAGATTCACACTGCCATCCAGAATCCATCCGGCCCCGCTCTCAAGCACCGCCCGGTTGGCAACATCGAACTCGTCGTCCAGCTCTCCTACGAGCTGCTCGAGCGCATCCTCTACGGTTACCAGGCCTACCGTCGTGCCAAACTCATCGACAACAATGGCGATCTGCCGTTTGCGCTGCTGCAGTTCTTCGAGCAGGTCCGCTACCGGCTTTGTCTCCGGCACGACCAGTACGTCTTTCATGATCTGCCCGAGCTTCAGTTGAATCTCACCACCGGCGTCGTATGGACGCATGCGGCTACGGAAGTGCATCAGGCGCGATACATCCTTGGAATACACCACGCCGATAATGTGCTCTTTCCCTGCCTTGGGATCGAAGATCGGAATCCTTGAGTGCTGCTCTTCGATAATGCGTGCGCTCGCCGCCTCGAGCGGCATGTCCGCAGGCAGCGCGAAGATCTTGCCCCTCGGTGTCATGATGTCGCGCACCAGTACATGATTCAGCTCGATCGCGCGATGGATGACCTGCTCCTGCATCGGCGGCAATAAGCCCATACGCCGCGCGCCGGTAGCAATCATCTTCAACTCTTCAGGAGAATGAACAGCACCCTCACCACTCAATGGCGCCCGGAAGAGGGTCAGTACCAATCGCGCCGAAGTGTTCATCACATTCACCGCAGGGCGGGTAATGCGCATGAAGACATCCATCGGGCCGGCCACCGCAAGCGCAATGCGTTCGGCTCGCTGCAGCGCCAGAGCCTTTGGTACAAGCTCACCAAGCAAGACCTCAAAATAGGTGATCAAAGCGAATGCAATCACAATCGCTCCGCCATGAGCGTAGATCAGGATGTGCGTCTCAAAGCCTGGAATGCGGTTCAGCCATGTTGCCTTCTCAAGCAGCATCAACAGGAACTCAGCGACAACCGGCTCTCCAAGCCAGCCTAGCGCCAACGATGCAAGCGTTACTCCAAGCTGTACTGCCGGCAGAAATTCATCAATGGATCGCTTCAGCGCAAGTGCCGTCTCAGCACCCGGCCGGGCAAGAGCGATCAATTGCCGGAGCCGTGTCTCTCGCACACTTACCAGCGCGAACTCGGCGGCCACAAAAAAACTGTTCGCCAGAATCAACACGGCCACGGTAAAACCGCGAAAGAGTATCCACTCGACCATTCAGCACGAGGATAGAGCATTTTCCCTGTTGCTGGATATCCCGGAAGAGGCGTGCAGCGGCGTTTTCATTGCGGAAAACGCCCATAGATGCGGAAGCCCTACTCTACACCTACAGGGAAAATGCTCCAGCACCGGCCACCATGCATCAGCAGCGCTGCGTAACACGGAAGACTTCCCTGCTTTTGCAGTTTCCCTCGGGCAGGAACCTGCGAAAGAACTTTAGTTCCTTCCGGTTAGCGTGTCTTCGCAAATCTTCCGCAGATGCTATACTGACTTTCGGATTGACCGTCACCCTTAGAAGTACCCAAGCGGAGGTGGCGAAATTGGCAGACGCACAAGCTTGAGGTGCTTGCGCCGCAAGGCATAGGGGTTCAAATCCCCTCCTCCGCACCAATCCAACACATCTCGGCATTCGGTTTTACGAAACCGCAAGTTACGCCGTTCTGAGGTTCCCAGCAGCAATGATTTACCTGCTTGTTGTTCTTCACATTATCGTGTGCCTGTTCCTGATCGGCGTGGTCCTGCTGCAGCAGGGTAAGAGCGCTGACCTTGCGGGCGCCTTCGGCGGACAAGGCTCACAGACCGCCTTCGGTCCTCGCGGTGCAGCCAACCTGCTCACCCGTCTCACGACCTGGTCGGCCATCCTGTTCATGCTCACCTCGATCGGCCTCACCGTCCTGATGGCTCGTTCAAGCTCCACCTCGGTCTTTTCTGGTGAGAAGGCTCCGGTTTCAGCTCCGGCTAAGAAGTAACTTCGTTTTCTCTTGTTAGCGGCGCAGACCCAAGGTCTGCGCCGTTTACTTTGGATGAGACAATCAGCGCATGGCGTTCGTTCGACTGGCGCAGTTTTTCTTTAGGTGTAGTGCAGGGCTTGTTCCTCTATGGGCGTTCTCCTCAATGAAAACGCCGCTACGCGCTCCTCTCGGGATATCCAGCAACAGGAAAAATGCTCTAGCCTCTGCCCTGCTTCTGTTTGCCGCCTCCTGTCTGGCTCAATCCTCTGAAGGTCCATGGCTCTTCGCCGGTTTCAAGAACAACGGCCAGAACGGCGTCTACTTCGCTATCAGCGAAGACGGCTGGCACTGGAAGCTGATCAATGACGGCAGACCTGTAATTGCTCCGGCACAGGCTGGCGAACTGATGCGCGATCCCTTTCTACAGCGCGCTCCGAACGGCGGCTTCCGCATGATGTGGACGTGGAGCTGGAGGCAACCGGCCGTGGCCGGATACTCCGAGTCAAAGGACCTGCTGCACTGGACTCCTCATCGCCAGCTCGAAGTCATGGCCAATGAGCCCACTGCGCTCAATGTCTGGGCTCCCGCGCTGTATTGGGATGAAGCAAAGCGCCACTGGCTGATCCTCTGGTCCAGCACCATCCCGGGCCGCCTCCCGCAGTCGCAGTATGACAAGAACGGTCTGAACCACCGTATTTACGCCACCACAACCCGCGACTTCCGTACGTTTACGCCGGCGGCGCTTTTCTTCGATCCCGGCTATAACGTGATCGACGCGACGTTGCTTCCTTCCGATGGGAGCAAAGCGAATGGAAGCTACCGCCTGGTCTTCAAAGACGAACGTAAGGAGCCGGAGGGCAAACACATCCGCGTGGCCAGCGGAGCGTCGATGGAAGGTCCCTGGAGCGATGTGACGCCAGCTTTCACCGAACCCGGATCGGAGGGGCCGGCAGGCTTTGCGATGGACCATGGGTGGGTTGTTTACTATGACCACTACCAGTCGCCGGGCCAGCACTACGGCTCGACCTTCTCGCGTGACCTGGAGCACTGGCGTGAGGGGAAAGACATGATGGAGTTCCCCGCCGGTTTACGTCACGGATCGTTTCTGAAGATCACACGGAAGGAACTGGCGCGGCTTCAGGCATACCACGACGGAGGTGTGCAATGATTCGCGAGACCTTTCCTGTCGGCCTTCTCGGCTGCAATTGCACGATTCTTGGCGACAACGGCGAAGGAATTGTGATCGATCCTGGTGATGACATTCCCAGAATCAGCGCCACCCTCGCCCGCCATGGCCTGACCTGCAAGCAGATCATCGTCACCCATGCCCACATCGATCACATCGCCGCCGCCCAGACACTTAAGCGCCTGACCGGAGCTCCGGTCTATTACAACCAGCTTGACCTTCCCCTGGTGAAGATCATGGATATCCAAGCGGGATGGCTCGGCATACCTACACCAGAGGTAGCTCCTCCGGACGCCGACGCCGGCAACGGAATGAAGGTACGCTTCGGCGCCACTGAGGGAACCGTTCTCCATACTCCCGGCCATACCGAAGGAAGCCTGGTTCTTCATATCCCTGGCGAGAAGCTGCTCCTTGCTGGAGACACCCTCTTTGCCGGTTCCATTGGACGTACAGATCTCCCCGGCGGAGACTACCCGACCATCCTCCGCTCGATCCGCGACGTTCTCCTGCCGCTTCCAGACGAGACGCTTGTCATTCCAGGCCATGGAAAAAACACAACCATAGGCGAGGAACGGGAAGACAACCCCTTCCTAAAACAACTATAAGAATGAACCAGATACACCAAACAGTGAATGCATCACTCGATAAGAATCGATTTACCTGTTAACTAAAGAGATTCTCCAACAGGCCCACTATTCCCTGCTCAAAGATCGGCGCGGCAGGCAGTAAACTTACGACGAGCCACCCCTTCTCCGGCAATCCATAAAAGCTTCCCGGATGGACCAGTACGCCTGCTTCCCTCAACAGGCGTATCGCGAGGGCGGTATCGTCTTCGACGGCTGGAATCCGCAACACCACCACCCATCCAGCCTCGACGGGCAAGCGCGAGACTTCAGGAGTAGTTTCGAGCAGCAAATCAAGCTGATTGAGGTTTCTCCGAACCCGCTGCCGGATCTGCGCCTGGATCATCTTTGCGCTCTTCAGCCAAACTGGCAGGGCCAGCTGCGTAGGTGTTCCGAGCGACAGAAAGGTGTCGGCTACTACCTCCAGGCGCGCAACGGCTTCGCGCTGAAGCGCTACGGGACCTTGCACTGCCAGCCAGGCGGCCTTCATCTGCGGAAGGCCGGCGATCTTGCTCATACCACTCAAGACGAAGGAGAGTGCCGAATGCTCCCCAGTAGTGAAGCTGGCGCCTAAGCCTTCGATGGTGTAGTCGAGAAAGACCTCGTCAACAATCAACGCCAGGCCATGGCGGGCGCAAAGCTGCTGCAGCGATGCACGTTCAGCATCCCGGGCAAAGTGCCCGGTCGGATTGTTCGGGTGCACGAGCATCACCGCCTTCGTCCGCTCGCCGATATGCGCCTCAAGCGATGCCAGATCGAGATGCCAGCCATGATCGTAAAAAAGGGGATATGGCACCAGGTGGACGTTGTCTAAACCCGCCAGAAAATCAAAAAGCGGATAACTCGGCCGCGGAACCAGGACTTCGTCCCCGGGGTCGCACAAAAGGCGGAACAGATAGCTGTAGGCTTCGCTTGTGCTGGTCGTCAGAATCAGGTTGTCAGCACTCACGGCTGCATCGTGCGCGGCATAGTAGCCGGAGACGGCGGCACGAGCCGACAGAATACCGCGCGGATCTGGATCATAGCCCATCGCCTCGGCATGAATGAGCGCATGCAGGATCGAGGTGGCATCGTAGTCGAATCCGCATTCCGTCGGATTCGAAAGCGTAAGATCCGCGGAGATGCGACCGCTAGCCCGCGCCTGCCGTACAGCAGCGGCATAGGGTGATTCGGAGATGTCCCACGCGGTCCTTCGCGAAAACATGCCTTTCATCCTAACCCCAACAATAGCTTGGTACTCTGAACCAGATGGATTCCAATCACCCTTGCGCGATTCTTTTTGACTTTGGACAGGTCCTCTCGCTTACGCCCGACCTTGAGCAGTGGGAACGCATGAAGCGGGTTCTCGGACTTGATGAGATCGACTTCCAGGAAAGTTATTGGCAGTACCGCCATGCCTATGACCGCGGAGATTTGAACGCTGTCTCGTACTGGCATCGGATCGCCGAAGACTACAAGATCACACTCACCGATACGGCACTGCAGGATCTGATCGATGCCGATGTTCGCATGTGGTCTCGGCTGAACCAGCCGATGGTGCAATGGCTGCACCGTCTTCAGCAGACTGGGGTAAAGACCGGTTTGTTGTCGAACATCGGCGACGCCATGGCTCATGGATTACGTGCAAAGTTCGCCTGGATGGGCGAATTCGCACACGCAATCTACTCCTTCGAACACAACCTGGCCAAGCCGGAGCACGCAATCTATCGCAAAGCGGCCGAAGGTCTTGGATGTTCCCCGGATGGGATTCTCTTCATCGACGACAAGGCAGAGAACATTGAGGCAGCACGTGCGGTTGGCATGAAGGCGATTCAATACGACCTGAACAACCACACGGCATTTGAAGGCCAGATGGAAGCTGAAGGACTCGGGGATCTGCTTCGAAGGTAGCGAGGAACCATGGGCTGACTACCGGAACGTCAGCGCTGCACCATAGAAGGCCGAAGCGGGATCTGCTCCACGATCTCCACGCCGAAGCCCTGCAGTGCCGGCGCGTGTGTCGGCCGATTCGTCAGCAGACGGATCTTGTGAATTCCCAGGTCGGAGAGAATCTGCCCGCCCAAACCCGTCTGACGTAGTGTGCGCTGATGGCGCTCAGCGTACGGATCTCCGCCGGGCACGGCATTCGGTTCGCGTTGTGTGACGATCCGGGACGGAGACACGGTGGTGTCGATGCCAAAACCACGTGATCCATTGTGTAGATAAACCAGGGCGCCTGCACCAGCCTCGGCAATCCGCTGTAGCGCATATTCCACCGAATGGGAACAGTCTGGGAGCATTGCGCCGAAAACATCTTCCACCAGGTTGTGCGAATGGACGCGCACCAATACCGGTTTATCCGGGCTTGCTACATCTCCAAGCACCAGGGCGACGTGCGACTCCGTAGGATCTGTCTCGCTCTCGTAGGCGATCATCTGGAACTCGCCATGCTTCGTCGAAAGCACCGTCTCGGCAACACGGCGCACTGAGCGCTCATGCCGAAGGCGATAGCGAATCAGCTCTGCGACGGTCACCATCTTCAGGTTATGCAGCTTGCAGAACTCGACCAGATCCGGAACCCGGGCCATGGTGCCGTCGTCGTTCATGATCTCGCAGATCACACCGGCGGGAATGAGGCCCGCCATCCGCGCCAGGTCCACGGACGCCTCAGTCTGTCCCGCGCGAACCAGAACCCCGCCTTTGCGTGCGCGCAGCGGAAAGACATGCCCAGGACGTGCAAGATCCTGAGCCGTAGAGGCCGGATCGATTGCGACCTTGATCGTGTGCGAACGATCGTGCGCCGAAATGCCCGTCGTGACTCCCTCACGCGCCTCAATGCTCTCCGTGAATGCGGTACCAAAGCGAGAGGTGTTCTGACGCGTCATCGGCAACAGACGCAGGTAGTCGGCACGCTCCTCCGTCAACGTAAGGCAGACGAGGCCACGGCCATACATTGCCATGAAGTTGATCGCTTCCGGCGTTACGTATTCCGCAGCAAGGGTCAGATCGCCTTCGTTCTCACGGTCTTCATCGTCGACGACCACAACCATACGGCCGGCTTTGATCTCGTCGATGGCGGTGGCAACGTCTGTGAATGGACTTTCGGTCATAACTTACAGATTCAGCATAGCCGAGGACGTCGCAAACTGAAGCAGGACTCTGTCACAAATGACAAACAAAAGACGCCGCGCATGGGCGGCGTCTTTTGCGACTTTCAAACTGAGTCGTTACAGCGTTGACTCGATTTCGAATCCCCATGCTTCCAACAGCGCCTCAGGGATATACTTCGAATTCTTGTTACGGCGAGCCCACTCACGCAGGCGCGTCGACCGGACGTACTGATCCGGGGTCAGCTTGAACTCTTTGACCACTTGCTCGAACGATGTCACCGTGGGTACTACCGGTCCGATAGGCTCCGGTTTACCCCAGTTAGGATTGCCACGACGCTTTGCCATGCAGTTTTTCGTGTCCTCGTTAAGTTGTTTCGTACCTTGCTTGTGCACTTTGCGGACTCATCCCATATGAGTTCCAGCGACAATTGGACTGTGCCCACAAAGTATTAGATTACTCTGATTTGCCCCCAGATTCAAGTTCGCACGGGTAGCCAACCGCCTATAAAAAGAAGGCGCAATTCTTCCGCAAGTGATTCATTCATAAGCACTAAATACACCGACAAAGGAACGTACCTCAAAATCTTCCACCGCCTGATTTATGCGAAGATGAGGGTTCGCTCTATGGCTCAACGCTCCTCCAGAGATCTTCGGTCCCTTCTGCGGCAAACCTTCGGTTTCGATGACTTCCGGGAAGGCCAGGAAGAGGTCTGCCGGGCAGCCGTCGAAGGGCGTGATCTGCTGCTGGTGATGCCGACCGGCGCGGGAAAGTCGCTGTGCTATCAGCTTCCCGCCATCGCCCTGGACGGGACGGCTCTGGTGATCAGCCCATTGATCGCGCTGATGGATGACCAGTCCTCGAAGCTGGAGGCCGCCGGACTGCCGGTAGCGCGCATTCACTCCGGCCTTCCCCGCGAAGCCCAGCGCCAAGCCTGCCGGCAGTATCTCGACGGAGAGCTGAAGTTTTTGTTCGTCGCTCCCGAGCGGCTACGTGTACCCGGCTTCATGGAGATGCTGGCGAAGCGCCCTCCCGTTCTGGTCGCCATCGACGAAGCCCACTGCATCTCCCAGTGGGGACACGACTTCCGTCCGGACTACAGACTTCTCGGGCAGTACGTTCAGGCGCTACGGCCCGCTGTGGTTGTCGCACTAACCGCGACGGGCTTCTCGCCGATACAGCACGACGCCCGGCGGTCGTCTACGCCTCCTCCAGGAGAGACGCCGAGGCTCTCGCGCAGGAGCTCGCCACTGACTTCCCTGCCGCGCCGTACCACGCCGGTCTTCCACCCGAGGTGCGCGAACAGACACAGCGGAAGTTCCTTGCCGGTGAGCTGGAGATCGTCGTGGCCACCGTTGCCTTCGGCATGGGTGTCGACAAAGCCAATGTACGCACCGTCATCCATGTTGCCCTTCCCGGTTCCGTGGAGGCGTACTACCAGGAGATCGGACGCGCAGGCCGCGATTGGAAGCCCAGCCGCTGCATCCTGCTGCACAGCTATGCTGACAAGCGCACGCAGGACTTTTTACTGGAAAAATCGTATCCGGCGGCAACCGAGCTGGATCGCATCTTCCGCAAGCTGAACGACCAACCGTTACCGCTCGACCTGTTACGCGAAGAGCTGCGGATGGATGCCGAGGTCTTCTCTTCGGCAATCGAAAAGCTGGTCGCTCATGGTGCCTGTCTGGTGGACTTTGAGGGCTTCGCTATTCGGGGACGCATCGACGGCTGGCGCAGGCTGTACGAGCAACAACTCGCGCAGCGGAGAGCGCAGATCGATCGGATGATTGGTTATGCGGACTCACACCAGTGCCGCATGTCGGCTCTGATTGCTCACTTCGGAGATCTGGCAGATTCCCGCCGAATGTGCGGCAAGTGTGACTTCTGCTCTCCAGAGAGCGCGATTGCTGTTCGCTATCGGAATGCAACCATCGGTGAAGAAGAGACCATGTGGACAATCCTTCGGGCATTGAAGCGTTCAGGAGGCAAATCCACGGGCAAGCTACATAGTGAGGTGTTTCCGGGTGGCTCTCCTTCTCGCAATGAGATGGAGGATCTGTTGGGAGGTTTGGCGCGCTCCGGGTGGGTCACGCTTGAAAGTGCAACCTTTGAGAACGCCGAGGGGCGCACCATTCCCTATAAACGCGTTTCTATCACTCGCGATGCAGAATTGCTGCCGGACGGAGACGCTCTTGGAGTGCTGATGACCGGTGAAGAGGCTCAAGCCTCATCTCGAACAGTTACCCGCAAACGCAAATCGGCGGACGCCGAGGAGACGGTGGCCTTCAGTCCTGCACAGCTCGCGCTTGAGCAGCAAATACGTAGCTGGAGAACCGAAGAGGCTCGCCGATTGAAACAGCCGCCGTTCATGATCCTGGCAGACCGTACGTTACGCGCCATCGTGGTAAACCGCCCGCGTACGATCGAAGATCTGCTGCGGGTAGACGGCATTGGCCCGAGCAAAGCACAGCGTTTTGGCGAACAAATCTGTGCACTCTGCACCGCTTGAAGCCTGCAGGCGATCGCGTTCCAGAAGGTCAGATTCGGCGCGTCCTAGCACATAAAACCTGCTAAGATATGAATTTCCCGGGCAACCATGAAATGCATGTCCCGCTGCGGGCGATCCCGGGGTGTCTCTCCCGGTTGCAGCAGTCGTCACCGGACCAACGACAAGGAGCTCTATACGATGTCACACCTGAATGGCAGCACTAGCGGCAACCCAAGTGGCACGGGCTTGCGCCTGAAGACCGGCCTGGCCGAGATGCTGAAAGGTGGCGTCATTATGGACGTCATGAACGTGGAGCAGGCGCGCATCGCCGAAGAGGCAGGCGCGGTCTCCGTCATGGCTCTGGAGCGCGTGCCGGCGATGATTCGCGCAGAAGGCGGCGTTGCTCGCATGGCAAACCCAAAGCTGATCAAGGAGATCATGCAGACGGTATCCATCCCGGTCATGGCGAAGGCCCGTATCGGTCACTTTGTCGAGGCCCAGGTTCTGGAGCAGCTCGGCGTCGACTTCATTGACGAGTCCGAAGTGCTGACGCCCGCCGATGAGACCTACCACATCGACAAGCACGCCTTCAAAACACCGTTTGTCTGCGGTGCGCGCAACCTGGGCGAGGCGTTGCGCCGCATCGCTGAAGGCGCAGCAATGATTCGCACCAAGGGCGAGCCAGGCACCGGTGACGTGGTTCACGCTGTACAGCACATGCGCACCATAACCCGCGAGATTCGCATCCTGACTGCTTTGCGTGAAGAGGAACTGTACAACGAAGCCAAGCAGCACGGTGCACCCTATGAGCTGGTGCGGATGGTGGCGCAGGAAGGCAAGCTGCCGGTTCCGAACTTCTCAGCAGGCGGCATCGCTACGCCGGCAGACGCTGCCCTGATGATGCAGCTCGGTGCGGAAACAGTCTTTGTCGGCTCCGGCATCTTTATGAAGGAGCGTGCGACTCCGCTGGATATTGAGAACGATCCCAAGGAACGTGCGGAAGCCGTCTCTCGCGCCAAGGCGATTGTGATCGCGGCGACGCACTTCAACGATCCGAAGATCGTAGCCGAAGCCAGCGAACTGGTCACCGGCACGATGAAGGGACTCGCCGCCGCGGCGATCGAAGAAGCACAGCTCATGCAGACGCGCGGCTGGTAAACAAGCTTAGCAACCGTTCTAACCGAACAGCGAAGTGGATATCTCCGCTTCGCTGTTTTTCATAGGGACTGATGACCTCTGAACATCTGACTATCGGCGTTCTCGCCGTGCAGGGTGCGTTTGAAGCCCACGCCCAGGTTCTTCGCTCGCTCGGCGTGAATGCCCCGCTTGTCCGTCTGCCTGAAGATCTGGCTTCGCTGGATGGCCTGATTCTGCCAGGCGGTGAGTCCACGACGTTTCTTAAACATCTGGAGCGGAACGGCTTCTTCAATGCCCTCGCTACCTTCGTCCAGCAAAAGCCATCATTCGGCACATGTGCAGGCACCATCCTGCTGGCCAAGGATGTACGTAACCCCGTGCAGAAGTCGCTGGCGGTGCTGGATGCCACGGTAGAGCGCAACGCCTACGGCCGGCAGATCGACTCCACCATCCAGGAGACGGAGACGACGCTCCCTGGCGGCACGATGGAGATGGTTTATATCCGTGCTCCCCGCATCGCCGCCGTCGGCGATGGCGTCGAGGTGCTCGCACGGAGGAACGGCGATCCAGTCCTGATACGTGAAGGCCGTATCCTGGCCGCCACCTTCCATCCGGAGCTCTCAGCTGATCGCCGCGTGCATGAATTCTTCGTCGAGATGGTACGACGGGAGAAGCTGGCCCATTCTGCAACTGCAGCCCACGCGGGCTAAGAAACACCTGCGCTAAAAATCCGAAACGGGAGTACTCTTGATGTTAACGAAGAGGCTCCCTGTGGCGGCGATCCTTACACCGAACGAAACGGAACGCAAACGTCGTCCTGACGACGGTGACAGCGGTTCTGGACGTCGCCCCCCGGTTGACCGTAAGCCGACTGGCGGCGGTGGTGACGGCGATAACTGGGATAACCGCCCTGCTGGAAGCCGCGGCCCCCGGGAGACGCTCACCCGGTATCGCATGGGCATCTTCTTTGCCCTGGCCGGCGATTTGATGTTCTTCGCCGTCATCGTCTGCGCCTTCTTCGTGCGGCAGACCAGCGGGCACTTCGATGCCCATAATGACTACATCATGGACTGGGTCCCGATCGCGATTCCACACATTCTCTGGTACAACAGCGCCGCACTCCTGTTAAGTTCCATCACTATGGAAATCGCCCGGCGGCACATGTTCCGCGAGATCGACGTCATGGAGGAGTGGCTGGGTCTGGGCAAGCCAAGTTCCACACGGGCAATGCCCTGGCTGGTCGCCACCCTGGTCTTCGGCCTGGCATTTGTGAGCGGGCAGTTGGTAGCGTGGCAACAGTTGAGCCGGGCGCATCACAGCTTCAGCTCAAACCCTTCCAGTAAGTTCTTCTACCTGATCACCGGCATCCACGGCGCCCACCTGGTGTTCGGCATTCTTGCGTTGGCAGCGGCCGTGATCGGCCTCTACGCGATCAAGAAACTCCAGGCTCGGCAGATCGCGGTGGACTGCACGGCTTGGTACTGGCACTCAATGGGCGTCTTCTGGGCCTTCCTTTTCGGCCTGTTGGTCTTCGCCCAGTAAGCTTGTCCGAAAACCAAAAGCTGCTATTCCCTTCCGCGTTTCTTTAACTCAATGTTCAGGCGTTTGATCTTCTGGTTGAGCGTGCTCAGCGGAATCTTGAAGAAGGCTGCGGCCTCGGTCTGATTCCAGTTGCAACGCTCCAGCCGGTCGGCGATGATACGGCGTTCGATTTCTTCCATAATGTCGGCCAGGCCTGCCGACGGCGCATGTTCCATCAACGCTGCCGAGTAGGTATTGCCGGTCAACTGAGGTGGAAGCTGATCCGGTGTGATCTGCGATCCAGTCGAGAGAACGACACCGCGCTCCATCGCGTTTTCCAGCTCGCGGATATTTCCTGGCCAGCTATGGTCCATAACCAGCCGCATAGCGTCAGGAGAGAGCGTGCGCTCCGGCAGACCATTCTCCTCTGAGAAACGTTTGAGGAAGTGCTGAGCCAGCAGCGGGATATCTTCACGTCGGTTGCGCAACGGCGGCAGCTCAACCGCGATGACATTCAAGCGGTAAAAGAGATCCTCACGGAAACGGCCCTCTCTTACGGCCTGCTGCAGATCGACATTGGTCGCAGCGAGGATGCGCACATCGACCGAGATCTCCTGTGTTCCACCGAGTTGCATGAACTTACGTTCCTGCAAGGCACGCAATACCTTGGCCTGGGTTTCAAGAGGCATGGTGCCAATCTCATCCAGGAAGAGCGTGCCTTCATGGGCAACTTCAAAGAGTCCCTTCTTCGTGGCGACTGCCGAGGTAAAGGCTCCTTTCATGTGGCCGAAGAGCGTCGATTCCAGCAGGTCCGCAGGGACAGCGCCCACATTCACCGGAACAAAGGGTTTGTCTTTCCGTGGTGAGTTAGCGTGGATGGCTTTAGCAATCAGCTCCTTGCCCGTGCCGCTTTCTCCATAGATCAGGACAGTAGAACGCGAAGCCGCCACTTGCGCCACCAGGTCGAGTAGCTTGAGCATCACATCGCTCTTGCCCACGATATTCGTGAACTGATAGCGCTGTTTGAGGGTCCGGCGAAGTTGCAGTACTTCCTGCTCGGCGCGGCGTTTGCCGATTGCGGAGCGAATGTCGGCCAGCAGCTTTTCGTTGTCCCAGGGCTTCTGGACAAAATTTTCCGCTCCCAGGCGAATTGCTTCGACGACGTTCGCGACCGCGCCGTATGCGGTAATCATGATGACCGGAAGCTGAGGATGAGACGCCTTGATTCTGGGCAGCAGATCCATGCCGCTCTCGCCCGGCAGCGACAGGTCCAGAAGCAGGAGATCGAACTCCTCGCGGGCCAACAGGTCCAGGCCGGAGTTCCCCTCCTCGGCCATCGTGACTGTGAACCCCTCCAAGGTTAGAAGGGTTTCCAGCGAGTCGCGGATGGCAGCTTCGTCGTCAATGATCAGAATGCGTCCGCTGCCGGCAGGCAGCGTAAAGCCCGCGTCCGGCGGGTTTACCGTTAATGCTTCAGGCATGAATCGTTCGTCCGCTGGCCTCGTTGCCTAGCCGCGTCAGATCAGCTAAGGCAGGAAATTCTAGGATGAAGACGGTACCGACGCCAGGCTCACTCTCAACGTCGATCTTGCCATTATGCTCCTGCATGATGCCGTAAGTGACGGAGAGGCCGAGGCCGGTTCCCTTCCGCTGGCCGACGGCAGGCTGGAGCTTGGTCGTAAAGAATGGATCGTAGATCTTGTGCAGGTGTAACGGCTCAATTCCGCTGCCGTTGTCTCCGATACGCAGCACAACATTGTTCCCAACAACCTCGGTCTGCACGCGCAGGCAGCCCTCGGCTCGATTGAACATTGCATCCTTGGCATTCATCATCAGATTCAGCGCCACCTGTTGGAGCTTGCCCTGATTCCCGCGGATAAGAGGAAGATTTGGAGCCAGCTCAACATCCAATTTGATGCGCGAGGTCTTCATCTGGTGCTCAAGCAGCGCCAGCGTGTCACGTATCACGAGATTGATGTCCAGATGCGTAAACTCCGTAGTGCTGGTGCGCGAGAAGTTGAGAAGGCCATTCGCGATCTCTGAAGCGCGGAAGGTCTGTTGCGTAATCTTCTCCAGAATCGGAGACAGACGAGGATCGGCGCCGGCATGCTTGGTCAGCATCTGCGCATACGAAGAGATCACAGCCAACGGCGTGTTGACTTCGTGGGCGATCCCGGCCGCCAGCAAACCGATGGACGAGAGCTTCTCAGCCTGGGCAAGCTGGCCTTCCATGTTGACGCGGTCGGTGATGTCATCCACCAGCACAATGCGGCCGACAGGAACGAAATCACGTGTCAACAGTGGTGCAATGGCGATATTGGCGGTACGAACTTCCCCAGCCGGCGTCGGCAGACGGAACTTGTACAACGTATGCGTTGTAGCTTCTGTCTTGAGCCTTTCGAATTCGTCGAGGAACTCCGGAGAAAAGACCTCGCTCAGTGGCCGCCGAAGCGCGGAGGCACGCGGTGTCGCGTACATGACCTCCATCTCGGCGTTCCAGCTCTCGATACGGTCTTCCAGGTCGACCGCAAAGATACCGATATGGATGGACTCAACGATGTTTTCGTTGAACTCCTTCAGCCGCTCAAACTCAGTGACCTGACGCTGCAGTCGGGTGTAGAGCTGAGCATTCTGAATCGCAATGCCGATATACCCAGCCAGCGATTCAAGTACTTCGATATCTTCCGATGAGAGAAAGTCGCCGCGTGAGGTACGCCCCAGCCCAATCACAGCGATGGTGCGTTGTGCTCCCGTTCCCGGCTCACCTACGGTACAGGCAAGGTAATAGTTCAGATCGAGTGCGGCAGCAGTAGCCTGCTGCTCCTCGGTAAGGTGCATCGCATGCTGCGGTGTTTCCAGAAAGAGGTGCCGTGCCTGCCCGTAAAAGTGCAGGAAGCTAAGGTCGTTCACCGGCACATCATTCAGGCCGTGCGATGCCGCCAGATGCAGCGGAGCTCCCGGCTCGCTTGAGGTAAAGAGGGCAACGCGCGTGACCAGCAGGGTCTGTTGCAGACGCTCCACAATCGAACGGGTCAGCAGGTTGATGTCGGTCTGGGAAGACAGGCTGCGGCCGAAATCGACCAGTGTGCTGCGATAGTCGAAGCGGCGGCGGTCAAAGAGTTTGTCGACGCGGGCCTGAATGGTGTTCTTCAACGGATCGAAGATCAGCGAAGTAACGACGATTGCCGCCACCAGGCCCCAGGCGCGCAGGCTGGGAAGCCGCGTATGCACCAACTCCGCCGCGACTGCGATCACCGCAAAGTAAAGACCGACCAGACCTGCGGTAGCAAGCGTATACGTGACGCCACGCTTGAAGATGAGATCAACATCCATCAGGCGATAACGGACAATCGCCCATGAGAACGTCAGCGGCAGAAAGACCAGAGACAGGCCGGAGAGCTTCGCAACGATCGGCCAGATATCCCAGTCCGCCATGTACGGAATGGTGTAAAGCAGCGTGAAGGGGATAACGGCGATAAGGGCTCCACGCGAGAGCCACTTGAGCTGTTGCCTCTCTAATCCGGACCGCGCCCGACGATAGCGGGTGTAGAAAACAACCGCTGCCGTAACGTAAAACGCTGACAGGTAGCCGATAGCGATCTGATCCAGACGATGGTGGAGCTGTTCCGTCGCAGACCATGTAGTGAAAGCAATAATCTGCAGCGCCGCGACCACAAACCCTGGGATATAAAGCGCGGCAGAGAGGATGCGTCGCGGCAGGCTATTGGAGATTCGGCCGAAGCTTACGGCAAAGTGCAGGAAAAGTGCGGGCTGCAGTGCCTGCGCCAATAGATTGGCGTAAAAGATCGTCCAATCCAGATTGTTCAGCTCGCCCGTGTACTTGAAGTCGTACAAGACAAAACTGGCCAAACAGAAGAGATAAAAGTGCATCGATCCCGGCGCGGTCCAGCGCCGGAAAAGCACATAAAGACCGATGCCGAGGTACACCAGGCCGATCAACCGCATGCCCTGGTTGATCGATCGGTCGGTGGGCTCAAAGATGACCTGAACGTCAAAATGAGCCTTCGCGTTCCGTACGATGGAATAGGTTCCCCGCGACCAGACGCCATGGCGCCAGATCTGCCGATTCAGGGTTGCGACACGTGGAGTGGCATGCTCATCAACGGCGATCAGCACATCTCCCGGACGAATGCCGGCTCGTTGCGCTGGAGAATTAGCAGGAACCCGCTCAGCCTTCAGTCCGCCCTGGATCTCCGTCCATGACACACCATCGGTCGGCAGCTCAAAATGGATCTCCCGCAGAAAGTTCACAATGCCAAGCGCACAGGCAGCAGCCGTCAACAGGGCAAGCGCAATCGCCGTGATGCGGACTTGAAAGGCCTTTGGCATCAAAGTTCCATTGAAAATATCAACATCATTGTTGCACGTTAAAGACCAAATTTATTACCCAGCCAATAACGCCAAGTCCTTGAAAAAGAAACGCCATCTATTCCAAATATCATAATCAGATACAAAATACGGAAGATATGACCATGTTGCTCTTTTGACGTCACCAATAACCCTGCGAATGGGCAGGCATCCACTCAGAAACCCGACCGCATCCCAGTCAACGAATCGGGGACGAATGAATCTTCTGGAATGGATGACATCTGCCCTGCCTGAGCCGGCAGCCCAAGCGGCACAGACGGAAGTTTCGCCCGGTTGCACCATGCGGTATCTGGAGGCGGGCGCCGGTTATCCGGTCGTCCTGCTGCATGGCTTGCTCGGAGCCGCTGATGTCTGGCGTCGAAGTCTCCCCACCCTGGCCAGAGAATATCGCGTCATTGCGGTCGACCAGTTAACCTGCGAACGCCACGGCTGGGTTAACGAACAAGATGCCAATATTGCGACCTCGGCCGAAAGGCTGCTTCATCTCTTCAACAGCCTCGGGATCGAGCGCGGCCATCTCATCGGACACTCCTATGGAGGCTCGGTCGCCGTCGTCTTTGCAGCAAAGTACCCGGAGCGGGTCGCCTCGCTGATCCTGCTGGCGCCTCCGACCGCGGCAGCAACCAGTCTGCTACCCATTATTCACTTCTGGAGTACCGCACTCGGCCGTTGGTTTGGGCATCGTGTCATCGATCTCCCACGCCGCCTGCAAGAGTTGGCGCTCCTGCGGATGTACGGCGACCCGGATCACGCGGACGAAAAGACGCTCGACCTGTACCTGCGTGCCCTGCAGCGCCCTGGCGCGGTGATGCATATCCTCTCGATCATTCAACTCTGGCACCACAATATGAGAGTCGTCGATGAGGCGCTGGCTGCCTTGCCAGAGCATCGTGTACTGCTGCTCTGGGGTGACAGAGACCGCACAGCGCCGGTAGATCTTTCAGAGAAACTGCGACGACGCCTTCCCCAGGCGGAACTGCAAGTCATCACCGGAGCCGGTCATCTGGTCTTTGACGAGGCGCCGCATGAAGCCAACCTGCTGTTTGCTGACTGGTTGCATCGCAACACGGTTCCCCATCGAATCGCCGCCCACAAATCTGACGTTGCCTAGAAAGATCGGTCAGATCTGCTAGCTAGACGGTCAGCCCCGGGATGGACGCTCCGAGCCACGAGATCATCGTTTCGCGCATCTGATCGAGCTTCGATCCCGGCGAACCAGCAGTACCCGCGAAAAAGTGATCTCCGCCGCCAATCCACACCAGCCGCTTCGGTTCTGGGAGCCGCGCTACCACCTGCTCGACCTCGACAACCGGACCATACGGATCGTGATCCCCCGAAAGAAACAGGCGCGGCTTCGAACATTCCGAGAGGAAGTCATAGTGGTAGCGTCGCCCCTCGGCTTCAATGGGAAGTCCGAGAGCGACCATTGCCGGAACCCGCTGGTCGGTACAGCAAACCCGCATCCCTACATTCGAACCGAAGGAAAACCCGGCGAAAAGGATCGGCCTGCCGAAACGCCTATCCAGCCACTGCAGCGCTTGAAGCACGTCGTCCTGCTCCCCGATCCCCTGGTCGTGACTGCCTTCGCTCAGGCCGGTACCGCGAAAGTTGAACCGCAGCACCGGAAGGCCGAAGTGACTAAACGCCTTCATCGCGTGGTAGACAACCTTGTTATGCATGGTGCCACCCCCAAGAGGGTGGGGGTGCGTCACCAGAGCGGCATAGGGCGCGTCATCTCTCCCGGTGTTCAGAATCGCTTCCAGGCGTCCTGCGGGACCAAGGAGGTCATCCACTGCTTCAATCTTCGAGGCAAAGCTCACAGACCCATCATAACGGCCTGTCCGTACGCTTCAGTTATGCTGGGAGAGCATGGCGATCGATCCCATTGAACTAACACGGCAACTCGTCGATATCGAATCGACTACTTATTTTGAAGGCCCCGCAGGTCATTTCCTGGCAGATTATCTTGGCAAACTGGGCTACGAGATTGAAACCACCCGGGTGGAGCAGACAGAGCTCGCAGGAACACCCGCCGGTGAGTCCGAGCGATTCAATGTCTATGCCTGCGCTCCCGGCGTGACACCTGAGATTGTCTTTTCCACCCACATGGACACCGTGCCACCCTTCTTCCCTTCTTCTGAGGACGAAGAGAACGTCTATGGCCGCGGCGCCTGCGACGCCAAAGGCATCATCGCCTGCCAGATTGCGGCTGCCGACATCCTTCGTGCTGAAGGAGTGAAGGTTGGCTTGCTGTTCGTTGTCGGAGAAGAGCGGGACTCTGCCGGCGCTAAGGCCGCGAATAAGAATCCCAAGGGGTCGCGTTTTCTCATCAATGGCGAACCGACAGACAACTACCTGGCCACCGCCACCAAAGGAGCCCTGCGGATCGAGCTCCGCGCCAAGGGAAAGATGGCGCACTCCGCCTATCCGGAGCTGGGTGACTCGGCCATCGAGAAGCTGCTGGACGTACTCGACGACATCCGCGCGTTGGAGCTACCAGTCGAGCCCGAGATCGGGCCGGCGACACTGAACGTTGGGCTTATCTCCGGCGGACGTGCTCCAAACGTCATTCCTGATGCCG
>JAEKKE010000428.1 GCA_019510535.1 Acidobacteriota bacterium | reverse complement strand
GAAACTGACCGGCCAGGAACTGATGTGGGTTCAACCTCTCGACAATGTCGTCGACGGCCTCGGCTTCACCACCAACTATACGCACTTCCACGTGACGCCCGACGCCCTCGGCCTGGGCATCCCGAAGTACACCTACAATGTCACCGGCTTCTACGAGCACGGCGGCTTCTCGGCGCACCTGAGCTATGTGTACGTCGACAAGATCAAGACCGGCACTCCGATCCAGGCCAACAACATCGTTCTGGATGCCTACAACGAAGCCCGTCACCAGATCGATTTGTCGGCGTCGTACAAGTTCAAGGCCTTCGGTCTGGACCAGAGCATCACGCTCGACGCCACGAACCTCGATAACCAGGGCTTCAAGAGCTACTACACCTACACCAACCTTACGACCGGCTTCCAGAGCCCGGGCCAGACCATTCTGCTCGGCTGGCGCGCCTCGTACTGATTTTCCCTGGATCGGCACGTCCTGTGTGCCGTTTTCCCGACTTGGCAGGCCCCCCGGGGCCTGCCATTTTTTACGTCGGTCACCCGATTTCGGACAAGTCGCACATGCGGACGTGGAAGAGTTCCGCTTCTGACACGCCGCGTATCTTTATCCTAAGCGATGTGCGAAACGTAGTTCGGCGTAGCCAAAAAGTGTCAGCGGTTTTTCGCTTAAACATCGCGACAAAACAAAAACTTAGAGCGGAATGATTGCTTCTACTTAAAATCATTCCGCTCTAAGCGCCGCCGTCATGGGTGAAGCATGCTATGGTTCGGAATGCATTTTCATTCCAATTTTATTTGCATATAAAATATAATATTATATATAAAAGATGAACTATAGCCAATCGACACCCGAAGCGCGGGCTTCTCCATGCGGGTGAACGATGGCCACCAACAAAAACAAAACGGAGGTTACCTTGTCCACCATAGCCCGTCGTGATCTTCTCGCCGCCGGCATGGCCGTTTCGGCCGCATCGTTTTTGCCGCGCGCTGTCCTTGCCGGCGACATCGCGCCCGGCAAGGGCGAGGGCCTTTCCGAAGGCGCCGTGACGGCGATTGCGCCGCGCGAGCAACTGCTGTTCGACTTCGACTGGGCCTTCACCTTGGGGCACGGCACTGATCCGTCCAAGGACCTGGGCTTTGGCTATGGCCAGGGCGACTTCGCCAAGACCGGCGATTTCAAGTTCGCCAAGACCGGTTTCGACGATGCTAAAAAATGGCGATCGGTCAACCTGCCCCACGACTGGGCCGTGGAGCTGCCTTTCGTCCACGACGACGCGCTGCAATCGCATGGCTATAAGCCGCTCGGCCGGCGTTATCCCGAAACCAGCGTCGGCTGGTACCGCCGCGAATTCGATATCCCGAAAAGCGACCTCGGCCGCCGCGTCGCCATCGAATTCGACGGCGCCTTCCGCGACGTCCTGGTCTTCGTCAATGGCTGTTTCATCGGCCGCAACACCAATGGATATGCGCCGTTCCGCTTCGACATCACCGACTTCCTGACCTACGGCGGCAAGAATGTCATCGCCCTGCGCGTCGACGCCAGCTTCGGCGATGGCTGGTTCTACGAAGGCGCCGGCGTCTATCGCCACCTGTGGCTGCTCAAGACCGACGCTGTCCATCTCGAACGGTGGGAAAGCGTCGTGCGCTCGACCCTCGATAACGGCGGGGCCACGCTCGACCTGTCGACGATCGTCGCCAATACCGGTAATGTCCCGCAGACCGCTACCGTCGCATGGACGATCGTCGACGCGGCCGGCGCGGTCGTGGCCACTGCGTCCAAAACGCAGACCGTCCCGGCCAACGGCTCGGTCCCCGTTGGCGCCCGGGCAATCGTTTCCAATCCCAACCTCTGGTCGGTCGAGACGCCGACGCTTTACGCCGCGCAGGTGACGGTAGCATGCGCCGGTATGGTCAAGGACGGCGAGCGTATCGATTTCGGTATCCGCAGCGTGCATTTCGATGCGGACAAGGGCTTCTTCCTCAACGGCAAGCCGGCGAAATTCCAGGGTGTCTGCAACCACCAGGACCACGCAGGCGTTGGCGCCGCCGTGCCCGACCGTCTCCAGGCCTTCCGCGTCGGCGTCATGCAGCAGATGGGCTGCAACGCCATCCGCACCTCGCACAACATGCCGACGCCGGAGCTGGTCGCGGCCTGTGACCGCATGGGCGTGATGATGATGTGCGAAACGCGCCAGATGAGCGCCAATCCCGAGGGGATGGCGCAACTGGACGCCATGATCAAACGCTACCGCAATTCACCGTCGATCGTCCTGTGGTCGATCGGCAATGAAGAATGGCTCCTTCAGGACGCGATGGCGGAACAGGGTGCCAGGATCGCCGCGACCATGGTCAACCGTTGCCATGAGCTCGATCCGACGCGCGTGGCGACGGCCGCGGTCAATGGCAGCAATGAAAAGGGACTTTCGGATGCCCTCGACATCATCGGCTTCAACTACAACCCGCAGTTTCCCGACAGCTTCCACAAGAAATTCCCCAAACGGCCGGTTTTCGGTTCGGAAACCTCGAGCGCCGTTTCGACGCGCGGCGAGTATACGACGGATGCAAAGCGCAACGTCGTGAACAGCTACGACGGCGTCGTCGACTGGGGCGCGACACCGGAGGCCTGGTGGCCGCTCCATGCCGAGCGCGAATGGGAGGGCGGCGGCTTCGCCTGGACCGGCTTCGACTATCGCGGCGAACCGACGCCCTACGGCTGGCCGTCGATCAACTCGCAGTTCGGCATCGTCGACATGTGCGGCTTTCCCAAGGATTATTTCTACTATTACAAGGCTTGGTGGACTGGGTCGCCCAGCCTGCACGTCTTTCCGCACTGGAACTGGGCCGGCAAGGAAGGGCAGAAGATTTCCGTCTGGGTCTACTCGAACTGCGACGAAGTCGAGTTGATCGTCAATGGCAAGAGTCTCGGCCGCAAGCCCATGCCGCGCCTTCGCCATCTGGTCTGGGAGGCCGTCTACACCCCCGGCTATATCGAGGCCCGCGGCTTCAAGGACGGCAAGCGGGTCCTGACCGAACGCCGCGAAACCACGGGACCGGCCGCGGCCCTGCGCCTGACGGCCGACCGGACGATCATCAATGCCGATGGCGAGGACCTGGCGGTGCTGCGCATC
>JAEKKE010000427.1 GCA_019510535.1 Acidobacteriota bacterium | reverse complement strand
GAGCTTATCCAGCAGGATCGTCGTGAATTCCGGCTGCGGGATGCCTTGGCCCCACTGCGGGAGCGTTTTCCCTTTATCCTGCTGGACTGCCCGCCAGCCTTGGATCTGCTGACCCTGAATGCGCTGGTCGCCACGGACGGTCTACTGGTTCCGATGCAAGCCGAGTACTTCGCCCTGGAAGGCATCAGCGAGCTGATGAGCACGCTGGACCGGGTCTCCCAAGCCTTCAATCATGGCCTGGCGCTGGAAGGGGTGCTGATGACCATGTATGACGAGCGCACGAATCTAGCGCAGCAGGTCACGGCGAATCTTCAGGAGTTCTTTGGGGACAAGCTGCTGAAAACCACCATTCCCCGCAATGTACGTCTAGCGGAGGCTCCCAGCCACGGAAAGCCGGTAATGGTCTACGACCCGCGATCACGTGGGTCTGATGCCTACCGCGACCTGGCGCTGGAGCTACTGAAGCGCAACAAGATCGAAAGCCCGAAAGCGAAAGAACGCGCCAAGGCAGCGAAGACTGGGCAGGAGTTCAAATTCTGGCCCTACAACAAGTAGTAATTTGCAGGATGGGCCAGGTAGTCCTCGCACGAAGAGCCGAAGGCCGGCCGATGAAGTTTTTCTCTGATCTCTGTTTTCTCATCTCAGGAGTCGTTCAACCATGAGCACTGGAGCCAAACGCGCCGCACTGGGGAAAGGTCTGGAAGCCCTGCTTCCCTCCAAGAAGCCGGCTGCCGAACCCGTCGCCCCACCGCCCCCTGCCCCCTCCGTCACCATCATCGAGGGCAAACCGAAAGAGATTCCGGTTGAGGCGATCGAGCGCAACCCCTACCAGACGCGCAGCCGGTTCGATGAGACGGCGCTGGCGGAGCTGAGCGCATCGATTGCGGAGCTGGGCGTGGCTCAGCCGATCCTGGTGCGTCCGCTGCCTGGCGGCAAGTTTCAGCTCATCGCCGGTGAGCGCCGCTGGCTGGCTTCGCAGCGCGCAGGCAAGACGACCGTTCCCGCCATCGTCAAAGAAGTCTCGAACGAACAGGCGATGGAGATCACCATCGTCGAGAACCTGCAGCGCGCCGATCTGAATCCGATGGAACAGGCCAAGGCCTATCAGCGGCTGTCGAGCGAGTTCGGCCTGACTCAGGAACAGATGGCCAAGCGCACCGGCAAGGATCGCGCCAGCGTTGCTAACTTCCTTCGTTTGTTGAAGTTACCGGAATCGGTCCAGGCCCGCGTCGAGGTAGGAGAGATCACCTTCGGGCATGCGCGTTCGCTGCTAGCCCTTGAAGATGTGCAACTTATTGAAAAGGCAGCACTTAAAGTTGTACAGATGGGCATGTCGGTCCGCGCCACTGAGACGTTCGTTCAGAACCAGCTCAATCCGGAGCGCAAACTGGGCAGGGTCGAGAAAGTGGAAGAACCACCGATCGATCCCAACGTGAAGGAAGCCCAGACGAAGCTGCAGCGTACGCTTGGTTTGAAGGTTCGGATCGAGGACAAGAATGGCAAGGGCCGAGTCGTCATCGAGTATGCCAATGTCGACGACTTCGACCGCCTGCTCGAGGCGCTGGCATGAAGTGGCTGCGCGCGACCGCGCTTGAGTATCGCCTGCGGTACCTGATTCACGCTGCTATCTTCATCATTGGCTTTACGGCACCGTGGAATAAGGGCTGGATGAATGTCGGCCGCCAGTCGATGTGGGTCGAGCTCTCCGGTGGCCTGATGAAAGGCGCCGGCCTCGGCTTCGCTACGGCAACTGAGACTGTGCTGGTGCTGGCTGCGCTGCTGGCCTGCGCGGGCGCCTGGCTACGGATCTGGGGTACGGCCTACATCGGTGTTGGAGTCGTCGAGGATTCTGGCATGCACGGCGAACGTGTCATCGCCGATGGCCCGTATCGCTATACGCGCAATCCGCTGTACCTGGGCAGCATTCTGCATACGTTGGGAGTGGCCGTGCTGATGCAGCCGCTGGCGGCATTGCTGGCGGTGGTGCTGATTACGGTGTTTCAGTTTCGCCTGATTCTGCGGGAGGAGGCGTTCCTCGAAGAACAGCGTGGCGCAGCGTATGTGAGCTACAAGGCGGCTGTGCCGCGGCTATTTCCCAGCCTGCAGCCTCGTGTTCCCGCTGGTGGGGTAGAACCTGCATGGGGCCAGGCGATTCTGGGCGAGATCTACTTCCTTGGAGTTGCGGCCAGTTTCCTTCTACTCGGCTGGCAATGGGATGCATGGCTGATTCTGCGCGGAATCATCATCTCGTGGGGCGCAGCGTTGGTGGCGCGGGCGTTCACAAAGTAGCAATTGAATAATCGAATAATTGAAGAATTGAAGGATGCGTATACCCCACGCTTACCGAAGGTGAAGCGTGGGGTAACGAGATCATTCCCGCCTTCGGCCTGTGAGTACGGCTTAGCGGACGATGCGGAGCTGCGGAATGCCGGATGGCATGGATGGGCGGCGACCGGCGCGCTTGTAGCTGATTGCGCCGATGACGATGGCGCCGAGCATCAGCGGCAGACCGGCGATAAGGAAGAAAACGAAGAAGGCAAGAAACTCAAGAACGCGTGGGCGCTCCAGCGTGGAGCGCATCGTGGTGGCGTGCATGCCCAGGGCGAGCAGCGTATTCACAGCGAAATAGGCGAAGGCGAAAGTAGTCATAATGATGGCTCAATCCGCTCATCGGCCCCCCTCAAGGGAACTTGATAGCAATTTACGCGTGTACGTGCCCAAGGTACCGTTACCTTTGGGGGAAGAAGGATGGATACACCCAAACTACGCCGCGGCCTTGATCTCGTGTTGTTGACCGCTGACTTTGCCGGTACGCTCCTGTTTGCCATGGAGGGCGCTCTGGCGGGTATTCGCGGTGCTATGGACCTTTTCGGCATTTTGGTGCTGGCCTTTACTACTGCTGTCTTTTACCGGCGGCATGCTGGCGTTTGTCTTTCATGGAACAGTGGCGCAGCAGGCCAGCTCGGTCCTGATTACAGCTTTGGATGCGGCCGGGCTCTCGTTGTTTGCCATCGCTGGAGCGACCAAGGCGCTGGAATTCGGTATGCATCCGATGATGGCGGTTTTACTGGGAACAATTACCGGCTGCGGCGGGGGAACGATCCGCGACATCTTCCTGAATACGATTCCGGGAATACTTCGAGCGGATATCTATGCATCTGCAGCGCTTCTCGGCGCAGCGGTGATGGTGATCTCGGTGCGGGCGCTGCGGCTGCATCCTAGCCTTGCGGCGCTGGCCGGGGGAGTCTCTTGCTTCGTTCTGCGCATGTTGAGCGTATGGCGGGGATGGAGCCTGCCGAAGATTGGAGCCTGAGGGGGAGCGATGTCTTCTGACAAGCAAAAGAGGCCCTTAGCGCTGGTTACCGGTGCGAGCAGCGGCATTGGATGGGAGCTGGCACAGGTGCTGGCCGCGCACGGCTACGACCTGGTGCTGGTGGCGCGGCGGGAAGAACGGCTCCAGCAACTGGCCGAGGTGCTGACACAGAAGCACGGCGCCGCGACACAGATATTAGCGATCGATCTCTCGCAACCGGGAGCAGCCGCACAGATCAAAGCAGAGCTCA
>JAEKKE010000426.1 GCA_019510535.1 Acidobacteriota bacterium | reverse complement strand
AGGTGAAGGGGCTGGAGCAGACCTACGGCGTGCGCGCCGGCTCCATCAATCCGAATCTCTTCCAGGATCAGGAATACAAGTACGGCTCACTTTGTAGCCCTGACCCCGCCGTTCGTGAAAAGGCCCTGCAGCACATGCTGGCCTCGGTCCGCATCGCCAAGGCTCTCGGCTCGCGCGATATTTCCTTGTGGGTCTCCGATGGATCGAACTATCCCGGCACCCAGAGCATCTCCCGCCGCATCGGCTGGTTGGAAGAGGCGCTGAATGCGACTCACAACGAGATGGCTCCGACACAGCGTCTGCTGGTCGAATACAAGCCCTTCGAGCCGGCCTTTTATCACACCGACATCGCCGACTGGGGCATGGCTTACTCACTCGCCAAAGCCGCCGGGCCGCAGGCCGTCGTCCTTGTCGATACAGGACACCATGCTCTCGGCACCAACATCGAGCAGATCGTTGCCTGGCTACTGCACCTGGGCGTCCTGGGCGGCTTCCACTTCAACGACCGCAAGTTCGCTGACGACGACCTCACCATCGGATCGATCGATCCCTACCAGGTCTTCCGTATCTTCCACGAGATTCTGAGCTACAAGACCTGGAATAAGGTACACGAAGACCAGATCGCCTACATGATCGACCAGAGCCATAACCTCAAGGGCAAGATGGAGGCGATGGTACAGACCGTCATGCAGGCGCAGGAGCTCTTCGCCCGCGCCGCCCTGGTGGACCAGCACCTGCTCGCCGAGTTGCAGGACGCCTGCAAGCTGGTCGAGGCCGAGGAGCACTTCCGCGGCTGCTTCTATACCGACGTCCGCCCCATGGTCGCCGAGTGGCGCCAGTCGCGCGGTTTGCCCGCAAATCCCCTCGAAGCCCTGCGTACCAGCGGCTACGTGAAGAAAATTACCGAAGAGCGGGCCGCAAAAAACAACAATACCCAGAGTTCATACGCCTAATCCGTGTCATCGCCCTAGGCGGCTCTATGATGGTTCCTTCATAATGGAAGGCACCTGAACGTGGCACCCAAAGGCAAAAGCCGGCAGCTCTACCTGATCCCTGTTCTCTCCAAGGCCCTCGACATCCTCGAGATGCTGCAGCAGAGCCAGGGCATGACACTCGAATCCATCCACAAGCAGACGGGTATCTCCAAGACGACCGTCTATCGCATCCTGAAGAGCTTCGTGCACCGCGGTTACGTCTCGCAGAGCGCCGACGGCGCCTACCGACACGTCACCCGGCAGAAGAAGCTACGCTTCGGCTTCGGTAGCCAGAGCAGCGAGATGCCCTTCGCCATCGCCGTCGAAAAGAGCCTGCGCAAGGCCGCGGCCGCTGTGGGCGTGGATTTGCTGGTGCTGGACAACTCCTACGATGGCGCCACCGCCGTCGCCAATGCGGAAAAGTTTGTGCAGAGCCAGGTCGACGTTGTCATCGAGTGCCAGATCGACCAGCACGTGGCCCCCATCATCGCCGACCGCATTGCAGCCGCCAACATTCCGATGATCGCGGTCGACATCCCTCATCCGCACGCCATCTACTTCGGTGTCGATAACTATCGCGTCGGTTATGCCGTAGGCGAGGTCCTCGCCGAACATGCCCTCGAGCGCTGGAAAGGCAAGATCGACTGGATCATCGGCCTTGACCTCGCCGAAGCCGGCCCCATGGTGCAGAGCCGTATCACCGGCGTCTTCGAAGCCCTGCGCAACCGTCTGCCCGAAACACCGGTCGAATGCTTCGTGCGTATCGACACCCGCGGTCTGCGCGATAAAAGCTCCACGGCAGTCCTCGAGTTCCTCAAACGCCACCCGAAAGACCGCCGCATCCTGATCGCAGCGGCCAACGACACCGCCGCTCTCGGCGCTATCGATGCCGTCCGCAAGCTCGGCCGCGAGAAGCAGGTCGCCGTCGCCGGCCACGACTGCGTGGAAGAGATGATCGCCGAGCTTCGCCGCAACGACTCACCGGCCGTCGCCTCCGTCTCGCACGAGGTCTCACAATACGGCGAGTACCTGATGCGCCTGGGCCTCTCCCTGCTGCGCGGCGAGATCGTGGCCCCCTACAACTTCACGCAATACGAAGTCGTCAGCCGCGAGAATTTGCCAGTAGCGGGTTCCTAGACTCCAAAGAGTCTCCGCAAATTCAAAGCCCATGCACCGGGTGCCCCATCCATCGCATCGCGATGGGTGGGAGATTACCAATCAAGCGCTGAAGGCGCGTTCCATATCAGCCTGGGGCAGCGCCCCAGGTTGTGGCGCCCCACCAGATGTTAAAGGGCTGAAGGCCCGTTCTATAACTCCCAAATTCAGAACTATAGAGCGGGCTTTCAGCCCTTGCTGCTGTTATGGACCCGGATTCCTGGGGCGTTGCCCCAGGCTGATATAGGACGCGCCTTCAGCGCTCTTCGTACCGAACTCCGACACTCTTCCACCACAATCGCGACGGATTGAAAATTCGTAAATCCCCTCCCTTCCCAATTTTCAGAAACTGTTTACCTATTGACACTGGCATGTCAGCTTCACTAGAGTTCGCACCTGAGGGAGTAAGCTCGCCAGCATGAAATCTCTACCCTGCAAACAGCTGCTCCTGCCGGCGGCTGCCTTGGCTTTTGCCTGCTGCCACGTCTCTGCCTACGCGCAAGCGGCACCATCTCTGCAAGCCATCCAACAGGGATTTCTGAATCCACCCAACGAATCCAGACCCATGGTGCGCTGGTGGTGGTTCGGCCCCGCGGTTGAGGAGCCCGAGATTCTGCGCGAGTTGCAGCAGATGAAGGCCGATGGCATCGGTGGAGCAGAGCTCGCTTTCGTCTATCCCGAGGTCCTCGACGATCCTGCACGCGGTCTGAAGAACTTCACCTTCCTGTCTCCCGAGATGCTCGATGCCGTGCAATACGCCCAGGCAGAGGGCCGCAAGCTCGGTCTGCGCATCGACGTCACCCTCGGCAGCGGCTGGCCCTACGGCGGCCCCACCGCGCCTGCGCACCATCGTTGCGGCTCTGCCTGCGGGATCCGCCAGCACGCCGCTGCCCGCATTGAAAGAGGGCGAGAGCCTCATCTACGCCGCTGTAGTGAACGGCACGCAGTCGAAGTGGGATGCCTCCACCTCGTCGCCAGCAACACTCGACGCTACGTCCGCAAAGGTCACCCCTGCGGACACGCCACGCGTGATCCTCTTCTTCGTCCAGAGCCACACCGGCCAGATGGTGAAGCGCGCCGCCGTCGGCGCTGAAGGCTGGGTGCTCGACCCGTTCAGTAAAGAGGCCGTCGCCACCCATCTGAAGACTGTCGGCGAGCCGCTCGTCAAAGCCTTCGGCAACACTCCTCCCTACGCCATCTTCTCGGACTCGCTCGAAGCCTACGGAGCCGACTGGACGCCGACGCTTCCCGAAGAGTTCCGCAAGCGCCGCGGCTACGATCTGCTGCCGCATCTGCCGGAGCTGGTAGCAGGCGATACCCCCAACTCCGCGAACATTCGCCATGACTGGGGCAAGACACTGACCGAGTTGGTGAACGAAGCCTACCTGGTGCAGATCAACGACTGGGCCA
>JAEKKE010000425.1 GCA_019510535.1 Acidobacteriota bacterium | reverse complement strand
TCATCATCATGGGGTTGGTCAGATTCACCAGGTGTGCGGTGATGGAGCTCTTCTGCTCCCAGACCGAGATATCCAGCACACCTTTCCCTTCGACCGTCAACGGAGCGGGCTCATCCGTTGCCCAAAGCACCGCGTTGCGAAGCAGCCTGGCCTGATCGAAGTTCAGCGTCTCCCAGAACGTTCGATCGATGTCGCCTGGCAAATAAACGACACGCCCCTTCCCTACCTGACGAACAATGGCGCCGGGCTGTCCAGCCGGCGCATCGTTGCGAGGAAAGACCTCTTCCATCGGAAGATCCGGATAGGTTGGGATCACCTGCAGGGGATATGTTCCTTCGCCGGCCGACGTGACCGATACCTGATTCACAGCATTGATGATGCGTACGGCGTTCTCGAGATTCTTCAGGAGAGGGTGATATTGCCCCGATGAGTCTTTCTTCAGGCTCAGGTAAGAGTTCTTCATGGGGCCTTCCACTTTGCCTGCGTAGTTAACACCGAAGAGAGACGCGAGGCCAAAGTCTGGCTGACGAACGCCCCACTCGTTATACAGCGAGGTCTCATACGTGGCGACCAGGCTGCCGCCATCTCGCACAAACGCCTCAAGCTGTTTGCACTGCTCTGTGGAGAGAGCCGCGATATTCGGAAGGATAAGCGTGCGGAATGGACGGATGTGCTCAGGATCGAGCAGACGATCGTGGACCATCTCAAATGGGATACGAGCTTCGACGAGTGCCTGATAAAAACCCAGACTTGGGTCCTCGACTTTAGCACGCGCTTCGTCGCCTCCGTAGTACGTTGCAGTCTGTTGCGAGTACACAAAGCCGACCCTGGCGAGCGGCCGCTCGTTGCGCAAGTAGATCTCGTTCGCTGCGTGCCACTTGTAGATCTCTTCCACGACGGGCATCCAGCGTGGATCGATCACCTTGCAGTCGAACTTTGTGAACCACGGGCGGAGATCATGCGCAATGCCATCCGCAACCCACATCCGTAGCTCGTCGTCACTCTGTACAGAATCCTTCCAGCGATATTTATCCTCCAGCCCCATGCTGAAGATGCCGACGATCGCCTTGCGGCCCAGCGCGGCGCGATACTCTTTGCCATTCTTACCGTTAGCCCACGGTGGCGTCAGGCCCGACCGTCCCTGGCGATCCGCGAAGAGCGTTGGAGCCAGTTCGCCGACCGTCTTCATATCGAGTTCACTTAAAGCGCCACCGCCCGCGTTGGCAATGTAGCTTGCGTTAGGATTGATGCGCTGAATCTTTCCGTTCCATAGCCGCCAAAGCTCAAAGAGCCGTTGCTGCCGCCAGAGGATGTATTGCCGCCGTGCCGGATCCTGCGGATTGTGCGTGCGAGGAAGCGTCATGCCGCTGAAGGCCTGGAAGTTCTTCTGGCAATGCTCGCAGTAGCACATGCCCGACCCTGCCCATCGATTGGTGAAGATCCCGCCGGTCATGTACTTCGTCATGATCTCTTCGTGAACTGCGGTCATGAATTCGAAGTTGTACGGTCCCAGAGCGCAAGTCAGCCAGAAGTCTTTATCAGACGGATGACGGACCTTATCTCCGTTCGCATCTACCATGATCCAGTCCGGATGAGCGTCATAGACGTCCTGATGGCAGGCATGCGCATCTGTCCTTGCAACCACAATCATGCCAAGCGCGCGGCAACTCTTCTGCAGATCGCCGAAGGTGTCCATATCCCCAAGCCACTTGCTGCGATAGTGGAAAGGAACCTGTGTGGGATAGAACGCAACGGCTCCGCCGGCGTTCAGAGTCACCGCATTAACGCGCAGACGCTTAAAGTAATCCAGCCAGAACTGGGGATCGTAATTGCCAGGATCATCCTCGGCAAAACCGATCTGAGCCCACCGCATGGGTTTGTCATACCAGCCGCTTTGCGGTTCAACCGCGAGCGGCCGCGACCACAGACGAATGCCTGGCTCAAACAGACTGGAGGCTGTAACCGAGGCCGTGTATCCCAGAAATGTGCGACGACTGGTTGTCATCTCTTCTACTCTTCATCCTTCGTACGCTGTTCGCGCAACTATTTGCTTAGCGCAGTGCGATCACGGCTGCATCCCTCGCCGGCACGCTGACAGCTACCTGTTGCCCTTGAAGCTTGATGCTTAGGTTTCCCCACTTATCCTCACCCGCGGAGAACGTACCAAGTTCTGGAGCAAGCGCAACCGACACTGCACGCAAAGTCCTGGTCGGATTTGTTACCCACAGGTAGGTCCCACCCGGACCCTGATGCACACGCACCTGCACTTCGTTGTCGTCAACGATCACCCTTGGAGTGATGCCGGCAGTTTTAAGAAAGCCGGCGAACAACGTCCGTGCTTCCTTGCCATGGTGCAAGTAATAACCGCCGCCAGGGAAAGACCCCATCAGCAGTGTGCGTCCTTTACCTGTCTGGTTCTCGATGGCGGCAATCGCGCCGTTTGGATAGTGGCCCGCTGCCTGGCCGCTGCCCTTTGTATCATATTCCTGGAAGAAGTAGCGGCCATCGATGTTGTTGCCGTTAACCTCCATCTTCAGATGGCCATGGATGTCGGCTAGAAACTCGACGTATGTCTCGCGCGCGCCGAAGAGCTCATCCAGTCCATAGTTCGGCTGTACCTGGCCCACGTGGCCATACTCGCCGAAATAAGCGGGAAGCCCTTCGCAGATTAGCGTGCCGCCGTTCGTAACGTACTCCTTCAATCTGGCGACGGTTTCAGGACGCATCATGACCGGATAAGCCAGATAAATCAGCTTGTACTCATCGATATGCTCGAGCGCGACGAAGTCCGGCTGGATGTTCTGATCAAAAAAAGCCTGATACGCGCCACGCATCGACTCCGCATAGAAGTCCGTCGAGAGCTGCTGGACGTAGTTAAAGAGCTCTGTCTCCGGAACGAAGAGCAGGCCTACATCTCCGCGCACGGGCCGCGACTTCCAGATCTCAGGATGGGCATTAGCCCAGCTCAAAGTCTTACCGGCCATCTCTGCGCGCGGTGTCACCGAGCCGTCCATGCCGATGGATCCAAACGCTCCGAAGAGCGGACCGTCCAGCAGCGGACGATAACGGCAGTACAGCAGTCCCCGGGCCCCGCCCGCGAACGAGATCATATTCCAGATGCGCACATCTTCC
>JAEKKE010000424.1 GCA_019510535.1 Acidobacteriota bacterium | reverse complement strand
CTGAATCACACCTCAGATCAACAGGTTAAACTCACTAGATGCGAACCATCGTCTCCACAGTGCTGCTGATCGTGGCAATTCCATGTGTTTTGCTGGCAGGCATGTGGACTTGGGCATACTTCTCCACACCCGCAGTCGCCACCGAGGCGTATAACCGCGAGCTTGCGCGCACCGCGCCAACTATCCGTACAGCACAGGTACCGGCGAACCTGCTGGAGCAGATCCGGAACGCACGCCCTTTGCCTGAGGCGGCTGCGGAAGCTCTGTTCTTCTTTCCCGGCCAGTACCGTCCGAATCCGATTCGCAATCTGCAGCGCCGCGTCTTTGCCTCCGCACTCGATCACCGTCTGAGTGCGGACGAGCAGCTACAGATCTACGTCAACCACGCCAACTTCGGCCCGCTGCACAGCGGCCCGACGCCGGACAAAGATATCGTCGGTTTCGCAGCCGCATCCCAGGCATACTTCGACAAACCGCTCACGAACCTGGCTCCGGAACAATTGCAGGCTCTGCTCGACGCGCTGCAGCACAAATCCATACAATCTGCTCCATGAGTGCGGAGTTTACGTCGTTCAATCTCTCGACCATGACCCCAGGCAGCGTCTATAAGCTACTGGCTTCCCTCGTCGTGCCGCGGCCCATCGCCTGGGTCGTCTCGCAGTCGACCACGGGGCATCTGAATGCAGCGCCGTTCTCGTTCTTCAATATGCTTGCTTCCGACCCGCCAGTCGTTGGCCTTGGATTTGGAATGCACTCCACGGGGGCGGACAAGGACACGTACACCAACATCATTGAGACCGAAGAGTTCACCGTTCACATCGTGACCGAAGAGACTGCTGAAGCAATGAACATCACAGCAGTGGAGGCACCTCATCACGTCAATGAGATTGAGCTTGCGGGTCTGACGCTGGCGGGCGGCGTAGCAGTGAAGACCCCACGCATTCTGGAGTCTCCAGCGGCCCTGGAGTGCCGTCTGCTGCAGACCATCCAGCCCGGCCGGACAAGCAAGATCATTCTCGGTGAGGTCGTTTACGCCCACGTCTTGACCAGCGCCTTCTCTGATTTGGAGAAGCTGAACATGGACGTCCATGCAATTCACCAGATCGGCCGCATGCAGGGTGGCCTCGGCGGCGGTTATACGCGTACGCGCGATACCTTCGATATCCCACGGCCGGTTTGGAAAGAGCGTTCCTAGTTGCTGGTTCCTGTTGCTAGTTGTCAAAGCGAAGCTCGAATAGTCTTTTTCTTTGTCATTCGTAGCGACCACAGGAAGCGGAGAACTCTGCTTCTCAACCCATATTTTCCTTACGCTCACCCAAGCTAAGAAAACCGATCTCGCTTCGCGAGACTTCCATCGATCGCGTTGTCGACCAACGAACAAGTTCATTGGGACCCCGTTGCGATGGATGGGGCACCCGGAGTATGGGCTCTCTGAGTTCTGAATCGGGAAGATAAGAGGATTCTCATACCTGTTTTCTTCATGGCTTTCTGTTCTGTCCCGCTACAGTACTCACAGCAACCATGCGTCTCCCCTCACGTCCTGACATCCGCAAAAGCGGAGTAACCCTTGCTGTGTTTTTTACAGTGCTCCTGGCCGGATGCGGCAGCGGCGGCTCGCTGAGCTTGCTCTCTGGAACGGCTTCGGCCAGCGCTGGAACGACGGGCTCTGGGTCGTCTTCTGGTACGTCGAACGGAACCGGCAGCTCATCCTCGGGTAGCGGGAGCACAAGTTCGGGAAGTTCCTCCGGTTCCAGCAGCAGCTCAGGTTCGGGAACGGGAAGCTCCTCTTCAGGCAGCGGCAGCACAGGTTCAGGAAGTTCTTCGGGCTCCGGCAGCAACTCTGGTTCAGGCACCGGCAGCTCCTCTTCAGGCAGTGGTAACACGGGTTCGGGAAGTTCTTCCGGCTCCGGCAGCAGCTCCGGCTCAGATACCGGCAGTGCAGGCTCGGGAAGCTCTTCCGGCTCTGGCAGCAGCACTGGATCAGGGAGCGGAAGCTCCTCTGGAAGCAGCACTCCCACCATCCTGCTCTCGCAACCCTTCATCGGTCAGACAACCGGCCAGAACGTAACCTATGTCGCGACGGCCACGGCCAATGCATGCAGCAAAGGCATCGCCTCGATGGGCGTTTACGTGGATAACAAGCTCGTCTATATCGTTCAGGGCGGGTCCCTCAACACGACTCTGTCGCTCACTCCTGGCTCTCACGACACCGTGGTAGAGACGTCGGATCTCTGCGGCAGCTCGTCGAAGCTGTCGGTTCCCATCACTGTCACGGCGAAGACTGAGGTCTGGGTCAACTCTCCGAACGCAGGTAAGTCGAGCACCGTACCCGCTTTTGTAGCCTCCGCAACGACAACCTGCGCCTCCGGTATTGCGGCGATGGAGTTGTACGTGGATGGCCAGCTCATCGAGACCGAACAGGGCAATACCCTCAACTATCAGGCCGCGCTGTCGCCCGGCGCACACCAGACCGTGGTGCTCTCCCGGGATAACTGTGGCGGCTCCGCGAAGACGCCTATCGGGCTTGTGGTTGTAGGGCCTTCGAACACCTTCACCAATCTGCAGGCAAGCCCTGTATGGAATATGTCAGGGCAGAAGGCCCCGTACTATGACAACTGCGTCGATCACATCGAACCTGGAGCGTGCGACGGTGTCACATACTCCTACAACCGGAATATTGCTTCGCCTTCGTTGACGGGATCTGCCACGCAATTCAATCTTGGCGGTTCCCTGCCCTACTCTGACGTGCTCTTCTGGAATCACCTGATCGGAGCGTTTTCATCACAGAACCTTCCGGACATTGACCACAAGCTCATCGCAGCGACGAAGAACTTCACCTACGATGCCTATTTCTACGTCAGCAGCTATGACGAAGTGCACACGCAGGCGCTCGAATTCGACATCAACTGGTTCCTCAACTCCACTGGTATGACGTGGGGAACGGAGTGCCGGCTCCGCGGCGGCCACGTGTGGGCGCTATGGAACAACGTCGACAAGAAGTGGGAAGCTACCGGCATCCCATGCACTCCGATGAAGGACGCATGGAACCACGTCACCATCAGCGGAAAACGTAACGACGACAACACACTCACCTATCAAACCATCACGCTGAACGGAAAATCGGTTGTCTTGAATAAGAC